>JAXDQN010000293.1:0-5262 GCA_034667865.1 Gammaproteobacteria bacterium | reverse complement strand
TTCGACGAATAAAATACGCTGGCCAAGGCCTCACGCAGTTCACGAACCTGACGCATCAGCTTCGAAGCGGCGCCGCTCCCCGCCCGGCGCGCCAACCTCCGGACTTGTCCCGATTCAAGCAATCCTGACTGCTCTACAAAGTTCAACAGGTCTTCGTAGCCGGACAACAGCTCAATCGTGCCGGACGCCACGAAGCGATTATCCAGAGTGTTCACGAGGTCTAGCGCCGCATGACCGCCAAACAGCTGAAACGGTTTTTCTGACATGCCCGCCATATAACGATATACTAACCATCTATGTCAATTATGGTGGTTACAAACAAATCCGCGACATGGAACGTGAAAATGTTCCTGGCGTTTGCGGCCATCTACATTTTGTGGGGTGCGACATTCCTGGCCATCCGCGTCGCCGTGCTCGAGATCCCTCCGTTCTTCACGGCGGGCGTACGCTTTTTTACTGCTGGCGCTTGTCTATATGTATTCATGAAGGCTCGCGGCGCGCCGTCGCCGACCAGGTTGCATTGGCGAAACCTGACCATCGTGGCGATTTGCATGTTCGTCCTTACATACGGGGCACTGTTTTGGGCGCAGCAATACGTGACCTCGAGCGTCACGGCGGTCATCGAAGCCACACTGCCCATCACCACCATCCTCCTGGAGGTTTTCGTGTTCCGCACCCTGAGGCTGCAACGGCGCCTGGCCGCAGGCGTCATTCTCGGCTTCTGCGGCGTCGCGATTTTGCTGTTTCACAACCCTGGACAACAACTCGCCCTGGTCCCGTGTTTGGTGATTCTGGCCGCTGGAGTGGCCTGGTCATTCGGCGCGGTACTTTCTGGACGGCTAGCTCTGCCGCAGTCCAAGCCGCTGACGGCAGGGTGCGAAATGATGATCGGGGGCGCCGTTTTGCTCCTCCTGTCCGCGCTTACGGGTGAATTGCATTCCTTTCCGCACATCACGCCGCGTGCGGCGGCCGCTCTCGCGTATTTGATCAGCTGCGGCTCGTTGATTGCTTACACAGCCTACGTGTGGCTGCTCGGTAAATTGCCGGCAACACGGGTGGCGAGCCACGCCTATGTCAATCCCATCGTCGCGGTTGCATTAGGCTACTTTCTGGCCGGCGAACTTGTTACGACCCGAACCGTGCTGGCCTCAACATTGGTGATCGGCAGCGTGTTCTTGATTTTGAGCAAGCCGACCCACGCGGAGCTGTAGGTCGAGCCTTATCCCTATTCTTCGGAATGAAGTGCAATAGGCTGAATTCGTTCATGATCGCTTCAACGGGCCACGGCTCGGCTCTCAACTAACTTGGGTTAAGTTGACGGAGGCGAGGCTGGTCTGAAAGACCGTCCACCAGCCACGCGGGCAGGCTGCGTGAAAAACATTTTCGCGCGTAATTGTTCTCGAGATTGGTCGTGTCCTACACAGCTTGCGCGCGCGCTCTCGTCGCGCCTCTGCACGTGAGCACTCGATTCGAGCGCGGTCAATGCGTTTCATCACGCTGTTGTGATGGTGTTCGCATTCGTCATGCAGCGCTGTCGCCAATTGTCGACAGCTTTGCAAATACGTCAAACCAAACGATTATGCCCGCGCGGATGAATGGAGCTACGCCATGGAGTGACACGCGAGGTAACCACCCTTGCGCTGTCTGGTCGCCCGGTTTGGGCGCGGGCGAACATTGAAAATCACGTCAGCAGTTACGTAAGGAAAGTTCATGAAGTATGTTTTTGCATCAATGTTGTTCGCGAGTGGTTTTGCCCATGCGATCACCTGCACGAATCTTCCCGAGGGCGCCACCGCACTCGGATATACCACCCAAGTGTTCTATGACCAGCCCACCATAGCGGAGGTCAGTGCATCGGATAAAGACACCACATCGAAGTGGTATCCCGGCACATTCGCGCACACTGTGGCCAGCAATCTGGCATCGCGTGAACTCCTGAGCACTGTAGGTGGGGAGTTGGCGATATCGCTTGGCACTGGAATAAGTTCTGAAACCCAACTGTCCAAGGTTGGCGTCCTGCCATTCTTGAGCGGTGCTCAAGGTTTCTATGTCGAGGTCGCGATGCACCTGTCGACTAACGACAGTGATCATTTCGCCGGCTTTTATTTAGGAACGGTCGAACACGATCTGGCCAAGCATGATCATCTCTCAACCGATCCTGCGGGGTTTGAGCGCTGGACTGAAATTGATATCATGGAATCCGGCTACAGCAACGGCTCGCTCGAGAGCGTCATCGATTGGGCGGGTATTTATCCTCATTACACTGAGAAGACGTACAACAGTTATGGCCATGATGTGGCAATCAACTGGACGACGGAGCACCGCTTCGGGGTAAGTTGGAATCCCGCCACCAACACCCTGCAATATTACCTCGATGATAAGCCCACCTGGAAAGTCGTTCCGCCCAACGCTGTAATCAAAAACTTCCATTACTTTTTGGTATTGGAGGCGAGCAGCCATGGTTCGCATACGCCCTATGAAATGATGGTTCACTACGTAACGGCGTACACGAAGTAAGGTTCGAGGTATCTAACTGCGATCGGTCGGGGAGAATCCCCCGGCCGGTCGTAGCACCGCTTCTCGGCGATCGCCGCCGACTCTGACGAACGACCTCGAACGCCATCCAAGCCAGGACAGGCTTGCTGTCTGGTCGCCCGATTGGGCGCGGTCGAACATTGAAAACACCCTGCCAGTGAAGTGAGACTTTCATGAAGTATGCTTTTGCATCAATGTTGTTGGCGAGTGGTTTTGCCCACGCAATCACCTGCACGAATCTTCCCGAGGGCGCCACCGCGCTCGGATATACCACCCAAGTATTCTACGACCAGCCCACCATGGCGGAGGTCAGTGCTTCGGATAACGACACCACATCGAAGTGGTATCCCGGCACGTTCGCGCACACTGTGGCCAGCAATCTGGTATCGCGTGAACTCCTGAGCACGGTAGGTTCGCAGCTGGCCATATCGCTTGGCAGTGGAGTCAGTTCTGAAACCCAATTGTCGAAGGCCGGCGCCCTGCCATTCTTGAATGGCGCGCAAGGTTTTTATGTCGAAGTCGCGATGCATCTGTCAACTAACGACAGCGATCATTTCGCCGGTGTTTATTTGGGAACGGTCGAACACGATCTGGCCAAGCATGATCATATTGCTACGGATCCGCCGGGGTTCGAGCGCTGGACTGAAATCGATATTGCCGAGTCAGGCTATACCAATAGCTCCCTCGAAAGTGTCATCAATTGGGCGGGTATTTATCCTCACTACAATGAGCGGACCTACAACAGTTACGGTCACGATGCGGCAATTGACTGGACGACGGAGCACCGCTTCGGGGTAAGTTGGGATCCCGCTACCAATACGCTGCAATATTACCTCGATGATAAGCCCACCTTTAAAATCGCTCCGACCCAGGCTGTCATTAAGAACTTCCACTACTTTGTAGTATTGGAGGCCAGCAGCCATGGGTCGCATACACCCTATGAAATGTTCGTGCACTACGTGACGGCGTACACGAAGTAAGGTTCGAGGCAGCCATGCGGGTCGGGGATTCGGCAGTCCCCAGCGCGAGCGCTATTGAAATAGCTCCAGCTCCTCGGTGGCTTCGTCATAGGCCCGACGGATGATGGGTGCAAATTCCCTTGAAAGTCGAGATTTAGCTGCGGATCGTCGTGAGTAAATTTGGTGCGCAGAGAATCCAGATTCACAAAGCTCGAGCAGCTCAAAGACGCGCCCGCCGTGGTACAGCGTGAGCTTGCGCTGAAAGGTTAGGGTGGGAAGCACTGGTCCTGAGCCATCACTCATTCGGTAGGCAAGCCGGACATTGCTTCGGGGCTAGCTGCTTTGTTCGTCTCCGGCTTGGTCCAGCACCTCGCGGACCCGAGTGGCAAGTTCCACTATCGTGAAGGGCTTGGTGATCAGCTGAACGCCCGGATCTAAGCGCCCATGGTGGACAATTGCATTCCGGGCGTAGCCCGTGGTGAATAAGACCTTGAGCTTTGGCCAGCGGCCTCGCGCCTGAGAGGCGAGCTGCGCGCCGGTCATGCCCCCGGGTAAAACCACATCGGTGAAAAGCAGATCAATGTGTGGATTGCGTTCGAGCAATTGGAGCGAGGAGGGCCCATCCGACGCTTCAAAAACGCGGTAACCGAGTTCCTGCAGCGCTTCGACCGAGTACGTTCTGACATCTGGATCATCCTCGGTGACCAAAATTGTTTCGGTAAGAGTTCCTTCCGGCACAACGAGTGGCTCCGCCCGATGATCGATTGTCTCTTTGCGCAACAGACGTGGCAGGTAGATTTTTATCGTAGTGCCTTGCCCCAACTCGGAGTAAATCTTCACATGTCCGGCGGACTGTTTCACGAATCCATAGACTTGGCTTAACCCTAATCCTGTGCCATGCCCCACCGGTTTGGTCGTAAAGAACGGCTCGAAGGCCTGAGCAACGACGGCCTCGCTCATGCCAGAACCCGTATCGGATACGGCGATTGAGATGTACTGTCCCGGGACAACGTCCGGCTGCGTCGCAGCGTAAGCTCGGTCGAGATCCACATTGGCCGTTTCAATTGTCAACCGTCCGCCTTCTGGCATCGCGTCGCGGGCATTCACAGCCAAATTCAACAACGCGGATTCGAGCTCGTTGGCGTCCGCTTCCACGGTCCAGAGTCTCGGCACCCGCACCACCTCTAACTCAACTGTTTCCCCCAGCGATCGATGCAGTAGGTCCGACATGCCCGATACTAGTGAATTGATGTCGATGGGTTTTGGATCCAGCGGCTGGCGACGCGAGAAGGCTAATAGGCGCTGAGTAAGGGCGGCCGCCCGCTTTGCACCTGACATCGCGTTCTGCACTGATTTAGTCAAGCGTGACGAATCTGGGCTCAGACCGCGGGAAATGGTATCGAGGTTGCCAATAATCACCTGCAGAAGGTTGTTGAAGTCGTGGGCCACGCCACCGGTCAACTGACCGACCGCTTCCATTTTTTGAGACTGTCGTAGTGTCTCCTCGTTCTTGCGCAATTGTTCGGTACGCTCGGTCACCTGCTGCTCGAGCGTCGCATTCAAGTTTCTGAGCTCTTGAGTGAGAATGGAATTGTCGATTGCAACGGCCGCCTCAGCCGCGAGGCCGACCAGCCAACGCTCGGAGCGTTCAGTGAATACATCCGGACGCGAGTGACCGAAAAAAAGGCCGCCGATTGCTGTGCCGGTACGCGATATAACGGGGACGGCAAGATAACTTCGGACGGGCAGGTGCCCTTTGGGCATTCCG
>JAXDQN010000292.1:0-15029 GCA_034667865.1 Gammaproteobacteria bacterium | reverse complement strand
GGATCTCCCCCGACGGCCGCTATCTTTCGTTCCTCAAGCCCTACAAGGGCACGCGCAACATCTGGGTGAAGGGCGCGAACCAACCATTCAGTGCTGCGCGTCCCTTGAGCGCAGAAACGACGCGGCCTATTCGCAATTATTTTTGGAGCCGCGACTCCAAGTACATTTTGTATGCCCAGGACGCGGGCGGCGACGAGAATTTCAATGTGTATGCCATCGATCCGACGCTGCCGGCGGATGCCAAGAGCGGCGTGCCGCCGACCCGCGCACTCACCTCCCTCAAGGGTGTGCGCACCGTCATCTATTCAGTCCCCAAAACCAAGCCCGATATTCTGTACATCGGACTGAATGACCGCGATCCGAAGTGGCACGATCTGTACGAGCTGCACATTTCCAGCGGCGAGAAATCCCTATTGCGCAAGAACACCGAACAAGTCGCCGGCTGGCTGTTCGATGACGGCGGTGTGTTGCGGCTCGCCACACGCACCAGCGCTGCCGGCGACACCGAGACGCTGCGCGTCGACGCCGACGGCCTCAAGCAGATCTACAGCTGCAGCGTACTGGAAAGCTGCGGAGCGCTGTCGTTCGACGCCTCCGGACAAAACGTTTATCTGCAGACCAACAAGGGGGCGTTGAACCTGACCGAGTTGGATTTGCTGAATGTAGCGACCGGCACGACCAAAAAACTCGAGAGCGATCCCGAGCGGCACGCCGACTTCGGCAATTTGGCGGCCTCAGATCTGGATCACCGCATCCTCTACACGGAATATGAAGGCGATACGCCGCGGCGCTATTTCAAGGATGGCGCCTTCGAGAAGGACTACCGCTGGCTGCAATCGAAACTGCCGAACCTCGAGGTGGGCTTCAGCGGCGCTTCGGCCGATGAGAACCTCTGGATCGTGGTCGGACGCAGCGACATAGAACCCGGCGTGGTGTATGTGTGGAACCGCAAGGACAAGACTCTTACGCAGCAGTACCAAGTCCGCGAACAACTGCCGCGCGAAGCGCTGGCCCGGCGCCTGCCCTACCATTACAAATCTTCGGACGGGCTCGACATTCCGGCCTACCTGACCCTGCCGAAAGGCGTTCCGGCGAAACAACTGCCGTTGGTGATGTACCCGCATGGCGGCCCGTGGGGCCGGGACTCCTGGGGCTACGACACGATGGCGCAATTCTTGGCAAATCGCGGCTATGCGGTTCTGCAGCCGAACTTTCGCGCCTCCACAGGCTACGGCAAGAAATTTCTCAACGCCGGAAACGGTGAGTGGGGCCGCAAGATGCAGGACGACATCACCTGGGGCGTTAAGGCCCTGGTGGCGGACGGCACCGTTGACCCTAAGCGAGTCGGCATTTCAGGCGGATCCTACGGCGGCTATGCGACGCTGGCCGGCGTCGCCTTCACGCCGAAGGTTTATGCCGCCGCGGTCGCCGTGGTTGCGCCCTCGAATCTGATTACGCTGTTGGATGCCATCCCGCCGTATTGGGAAGCAGGCCGCAAGCAGATGTACACGCGCATGGCAGACCCCACTACCGCCGAAGGCAAGGCATTGCTGATCGCTGAATCGCCCCTGACCAAGGCAAAAGACATCGTGACGCCGCTGCTGGTGGTGCAGGGCAAGAACGATCCGCGCGTCAACGTACGCGAAAGCGATCAGATCGTCGCCGCGGTGCGCGATAACGGCAAGCCGGTGCAGTACCTCGTGGCGCCGGACGAAGGTCACGGTTTTGCGCGGCCCATCAACAACCTCGCCATGTTTGCGGCGACGGAAAAGTTTTTCGCGCAGTACTTGAACGGGCGTTATCAGCAGGAGATGCCGGTCGAGGTCGCCGCCAAACTGCAGGAGATCAGCGTCGATCCGAAAGGGGTGAGCGGCGTGGTCAGCCTCAAGGGCGCTCTGGCGCCGGCCGCCGGCAATTAAACGGTAAGAGCCTAGGAACGCCGGCCGATTTTGCTCACGGGTATTTTGATTTCCGAGGGCGTGGACTGCGCGCTGGAGGTTGTCCCTGTGCCGCAATCCTCGCAGCCGCCGCAAGCGCCCTTAGGTTTGGCGGCCGCTGCGGCGCCCAAGCTCTGCGCCCATCGCGACAGCCCGAAGATCCGCGGCGCCCTGGCCGCGACCCTGCTCAGGCTCGCCAATAGCGCTGCGCGCAGCGCCCGCGGCCCCAAGGACATGAGGGCATAGCCGGCGGCCAGCACCAGCAGCAATCCCACCAACGCCTGGTCCAGCCGGTGATTCATATCAGCTCGAAAGCGCCAATGCGATGCGGTAAGTGATGAATGAGCCCAGGTAGGCCAACCCAAACATATAGCCCGCCATGATCAAAGGATAGCGCCAGGAGTTGGTTTCGCGTTTCACGGTGGCCAAGGTCGACAGGCATTGCGGCGCGAATACATACCAAGCCAGCAGCGACAATGCCGTCGGTAAACTCCAGGACTGGCCGATCAGCGGCGTCAACGCGCTGCTCATGTCACTGCCGGTGGCTGACAGGGCGTACACCGTGCCCAACGCGCCCACCGCCACTTCGCGCGCCGCCAAGCCCGGCACCAGCGCAATCGAGATCTGCCAATTGAAGCCGATGGGCTTGAAGATCACCGCCAACCATGCGCCGATGTGCCCCGCGATGCTGTACTGGATTGCCGGTCCCGTCGCGCCCGGCGGCGGCGCGGGAAAGGAGCTTAGGGCCCACAAAATCACCATCAAGGTCAAAATGATGGTGCCCACCCGACTCATGAATATTTCCACCCGCTGCCACAGGCCAATCAGCAGATTGCGCAAGTTCGGCCAGTGATAGGCAGGCAACTCCAGCATCAGGGCCTGAAAATTTGCGCTGCTGCCGCCGCGCTTGAGGACGAAGGCCACGCCCATGGCGCTCACCACGCCGAGCACGTACAGCGCAAACAACACCAACCCCTGCAGCTCCAATCCGCCCCACAGGGTGCGATGCGGGATGAAGGCGCCGATGATCAGCGCATACACGGGCAGGCGCGCCGAACAGGTCATCAGCGGCGCAATCATGATGGTGGCCAGACGATCGCGCGGATTCTGAATGGTGCGCGTCGCCATGATGCCGGGAATCGCGCAGGCGAAGCTCGACAGCAACGGAATGAAGGCGCGGCCCGACAACCCCACGCTGCCCATGATGCGATCGAGCAGAAAGGCAGCGCGCGGCAAATAGCCCGATTCTTCGAGAATCAAGATGAAGAAAAACAGAATGATGATTTGCGGCAGGAATACCAACACGCTGCCGGTGCCGGCGACGATGCCGTTGATCAGCAAATCCTTCAACAGGCTGGCCGGCAGCACGCCGCCAAGCCAGTCGCCAAAATCGGCGATGCCCAGTTTGATCTCATCCATCGGTACCTGGGCCCAGGCAAACACCGCCTGAAACACCAGAAATAGAATCACGGCCAGAATAATCGGACCGAGCACCGGGTTCAGCACCAGGGCATCGACCCTATCGCTGAAGGTGACGCCATCCAAGCGGTCGCCGCCGACGACGCCCAGGATGCGCCGCACCTCCGCTTGATCGTGCTCGATGTCGGCGCGGCTCATCGGCTGCCAGGCAATGGCGCGACGCACAGGCTGGGGAACGATGGTGGTGTTCAGCACCTTGAGCAGCGCCTTCACGCCGGCGGTTTTGACGCCGACGGTTTCCACCACCGGCACGCCCAATTCGGCTGCGAGCCGATCGGCGTCGATCACGATGCCCTTGCGGCGCGCGATATCGGTCATGTTGAGGGCCACCACCATCGGCAGACCGAGCCGCTGCAGACTGAGGACCAGACGCAGGTTCTGACGCAGGTTGGTCGCGTCGGTGACGCACACGACGAAGTCCGGCTGGGTTTCGCCGGCGCGGCGGCCGAGCAGGACGTCGGCAGTGACCTGCTCATCCGGTGTCAGGGGGTCGAGACTGTAAGCGCCGGGCAGATCCAGAAGCCGAATACGCAGACCCGAAGGCGTCAGCAGCGAGCCTTCCTTGCGTTCAACGGTAACCCCAGCATAGTTGGCAACTTTCTGCCTGCTGCCGGTGAGAATATTGAATAAAGCCGTCTTGCCGCAGTTGGGATTTCCAACCAGCGCAATCAACGGAGTGGGTGCGCTGGGCGCGGCGTCCATGGAACCTGCAGCGCTTAAGCTTGCTCCGGGCATACGCGAATGCACGCAGCCTCGAACAGGCGCAGCGCAAAGGTGCCGGTACCGATTCTCACGGCAATTGGCGCGCGCGCCAACAGTCCGCGAGCCACGATGCGCACCGCTTCTCCGGGCAAAAAGCCCAGTTCAGCCAAGCGCCGGCCCACTTCCGCCGGAGCCTTCGAATCGCCCGAAGATACCGATACAACGCGGGCCGAGGCGCCCGGTGCCAGGTCCATCAGTGGAATATCAGTGCCGGTTTTAGCCATGAACGCAATTCTATATGAGAATCGTTCCCATTACTATTACGGCGCTATCTGGCCAATTGGGCGGCCGGCGGGCCGTCCTGATAGGCTAAAGGGCCTAGATCTATCGGAGGCGTATGAAATGCCTACGCTTTTTGAGAAAATAATCTCAGGTGAATTGCCCGCGACGGTGCTGTACCGCGACCCGCGTGTCATCGCCTTTTTAGATATTCGCCCGGCGGCGCCGGTTCATATACTCATAGCCCCAAATAAGCCGATCCCCACTGCCAATGATATTGCCGACGAGGACGAGTCATTGATTGGACATATGTTCATCGTCGCGCGCGATCTGGCGCGCCAACAGGGCATCGCAGAGAGTGGCTATCGGTTGATCATCAATTGCAACAAGGACGGCGGTCAGGAGGTTTACCACCTGCACGTGCACCTGCTTGGCGGTCGAGCGCTGGGGCCAATGGCTACGCGATCATAGAAAAAGAGGACTAGCGATGAAGAAGAAAAAGGCCGCGACGGCCAAGCCACGCGCCACCCCGCGACGCACCGCAAAAAAACCTTCGAGGAGCGCCGCCAAATCCGCCACCCGGCCCAGCGTGCGCGTTGCCAATCCGGCGCGTCGCAGCCTGTACCCGGCTGTGGAGCCGTTTCGACACGGCTTCCTGCGAGTCTCGGATGTTCACGAGATCTACTACGAAGAGTGCGGCAACCCAGCGGGAAAACCGGCCGTATTTCTGCACGGCGGTCCCGGAGCGGGTTCCGACAAGCGTGCGCGCCAGTTCTTCGACCCGCGGCACTATCGCATCGTGGTGTTCGATCAGCGTGGTTGCGGCCGCAGCCGGCCGAGCGCCAGCCTGATTGAAAACACCACCTGGCACCTGGTCGCCGACATCGAACGACTGCGCAAGCACTTGGGCATCGAACGCTGGCTGGTGTTCGGCGGTTCGTGGGGCAGCACCCTGGCGCTGGCCTACGCCGAAGCCAATCCCGAGCGGGTGACCGAACTGGTGTTGCGCGGCATCTTTTTGTTGCGCTACGCGGAGATCCGCTGGTTTTACCAACACGGCGCGTCCGACATTTTCCCAGATGCGTGGGAAGGCTACCGCGACATCATCCCGGCCGATGAACGCGACGATTACCTCAGCGCGTATCACAAGCGCCTGACCGGCAGCGACCAGCGCACGGCGCTGGCGGCGGCCCGCGCCTGGTCCACCTGGGAGGCGTCCGCGAGCTTTCTGCACAGCAACGTCGACAACATCAAGAAATGGGGCGAGGATCAATTCGCGCTGGCCGTGGCGCGCATCGAGTGCCACTACTTCGTGAATCGCGGGTTTCTGCGCAGCGAGAATCAATTGATCGACGATGTGCCGCGCATCCGTCACATCCCCACCACCATCGTGCAGGGTCGCTACGATGTGGTGTGCCCGGCGACCAGCGCGTGGGACCTGCATCGCGCGTGGCCGGAAGCCGATTTTCGCATCGTGCAGGATGCAGGCCACTCAGCCTTCGAACCGGGGAACACCCACGAGTTGGTCATGGCAACCGATCGCTATCGCAGTCGCTGATGTCCGAACTGGCGTTCTTGAGTTTGGCCCGTTGCGGCGATGCGCGCGAAATTGCCGAAATGTCGCGCGACTTGATCGAGCAAGGACTCACCTGGTCATGGACACCGTCGCGGGTACAGCATTTCATCACCGGCGCCGAGTCCTCGGTCATCGTCGCGCGGCGCGAATTCAAGGTCGCAGCCTTCGCCATCATGCATTTCGGCGATGATGTGGCGCATCTGAATTTGCTGGCGGTAGCGCCGGAGCATCGGCGCCAGGGTGTCGGCTCGCAGCTCATGGGCTGGCTCACCACCACGGCCATCGAGGCGGGCATATTCCGCATCAATCTGGAAGTCCGCACGCAGAACGACGCGGCGCGCCGTTTCTACGAACGGCTTGGCTTCGATCAACTCGGTGTCGTACAGGGCTACTATCAGGGGCGCGAAGCGGCTCTGCGCATGTCGCGGCGGCTCGAAACCACCTGCTAGCCCGCAGCCCCGTAGCGGTAGGCCGGCGTATTCTCCAAGGGGAACACCACCGACACGCGACAGCCGCGGCCGGGGCCTGTGTCCACGGAAATTTCACCCGCCGCGGAACGCACCCGATCTGCGACGCTCCATAAGCCAAAGCCCTTCCCGCTCCCCTCGAACAGGTTCAATTGCCACTCGAAGCCCACGCCTTGATCCGCTACGACAACCCGTAGTTCTTGCGCAGTGCGCGTCACATTCACGGTTGCGCTGCCAACTCCTGCGTGGCGCACGACGTTGCGCAACAGTTCGCGGATGATTTTGAACACCAGCACGCGCAGCTCGATGCCGACCGCCTGATCATCGACATGCACGCTCAAATCCACCTGCAAATTGTCCTTGGTGCGCATGTAGACGGCCAACCACTGCAACGCAGGTCCTAAACCCAATTCGTACAAGCCAGGCGGACTCAAGTCGGCGATGACCCGCTGCGCAATGGCCTGCACTTCTTTCACGGTGTGCTGTGCCTCGCTGAGCAGCAGCCGCAACTCCGGCGGCAAACGCGCGGTTACCGCCTGCAGCGTCATGGAAAGGCCGACTAATTGCTGGCCGATGCCATCGTGCAAATCCACCGCGGTCGCGCGCCTGGCGCGCTCCTCTGCGCCCACCAATTGGCGCGCATAGGATCGCAGCCGCTCCTGCTGCAGGCGCAGGCGCTCGTTGAGCACCACCAATTCGGTAACATTGCGCGCCAGGCCCCATATCCGCTGCAAGCGGCCGCCGACCACCACGCCACGCAGCGAGGCAATGAAGGTCAGCGGTTGCGTCTGCGTCGGCACGGTCAGTTGCAGATCATCGAGCGAATATTTCTGGCCTGCGGCCCGTGGCAAATGGTCGATGAAAACTCCGACGCCCATCTGCTCTTGCAAGCGCTCGCATGTCGAATTGGATTCGGCCACGTAGGCGTGCTCGCGCAACCACAATGCCTGCTCGGTCAGACTGAGGCCGATATCCATGGGCTGGCGCAGCTCGATGCGCCACACCGCCTCGGAACTCTGTTCGATGAAATTCCTGTAGCGCTCCTCACTGGTTTTCAACAGCAGGAAGGCAACGCGCTTTTCGAACAAAACCACCGAGAGCATGAAGGTGGCAATCACCAAGGAAGCCAGATACAGCTGCGCGACACCGACGCGCACGAACGGATTCGGATCCCCCGCGAACGGACCCAGGCCGCGGCTGGCAAAGTACGCCGCCAACAGAGCGCTCACACCGGCAAACGTCGCGGACCAACGCGGCGGCAGGCGAAATGCCGCCGTAACCACCAAGGCAAACAGCAGAAACTGCAAATCGAATTGCGCCGGGCTGGCGCCGGGGTGCGCCGAAAATATCCAGAGCGTCAGACCCAGCACCGCCGCGCCGATCGACAGCAATTCAATTGTCGGCGCCGATGGCGCGGAGAATTCCCTGGCCCGCCATCTGACGGCCCAACTGTTCACCACCGGCGCGACCGACAAGGAGCCCAGCCAATTGCCCGCCCACCACAGTTGCCATTCGTGCAAGTAGCCCGCACCGCCGATGATGCGGGTCGTGCCGAATGCGCCGATCACAGCGCTTGCCGCCGAACCAATCGCCGCCGCCGCGATGAACTGCACCACATTGCGAATCCGCGGAATTTGCGGCGCCGCGATGAGTTGCGATGCCACGAAAGCGCCGACCATTCCATCCACCGAATTGGCCACTACAAAGGGCACATAGCCCACCAGGGAAAACTCGGCGGGACGCATGATGAAACCGACCGCCAGCTCGGCCGTGATTTGGATCGGGATGATCCAGATCCAGTTGCGTCGGGGCGTATGCCACAGCGTGGTGAACAACAAGCCTGCGGCCGGCCACAGTATCGTCAGCCGTTCAGCGTTGTCGTGCAGACTGAGACCGATGCATACCAGCACGGCATAGGCCGCGCCAAACGCGGTCAGCAACCCGGCGCGGTCGGTCTTATCCAGCCGCGCCAAATCCCAGGCGAATTCGGAGCGGCGCTCGTCGTCAGGATCGGCCGACATGGACTACTCCTCGGCAATGATTGTGCGCCTGTTTCTTGCCATACTACAAAGCCAATATGCCCGCAATTTTGCACACACGGCCCTTTGGCGCGAGCGGCCGGCACGTGGCTGCCGTCGGCCAAGGGTCATGGAGAATCGAGGCTGCGGACGCCGCGGCGGCGACCGCAGCGCTGCGTCGCGGCTTGGATCTTGGCCTGAACCACATCGACACCGCAGAAATGTACGGGTCCGGCGCCTCCGAGCGCTTGATCGGCGCGGCGATCGCGGGGCGCCGCGAGCAGGTCTATTTGGTTTCGAAAGTGCTGCCCTCGAACGCCTCGAAGCGCGGCACCATCAAGGCTTGCGAGAAGTCGCTGGCAAATTTGAACACCGATCGTTTGGACTGTTACCTGCTGCATTGGCGCGGCAGCTATCCGCTCGAAGATACCATCGGCGCCTTCGAGACCTTGAAGCGCGACGGCAAGATTCTGGCTTGGGGCGTGAGCAACTTCGATGTCGCGGATCTCGAGGAGCTGGGGGCAATCGCCGGCGCCGGCCTCCCCGCCTGCAATCAAGTGCTCTATCACCTCAAGGAACGGGCCATCGAGCATGCCGTGCTGCCGTGGTGCCGCGAGCGCGGCGTTGCGCTGGTCGCCTACACTCCGTTCGGCGCAGCGCCTGCAATCTTTACGGGCAACACGGCGCAGGGGCGCGTACTGCAAGAAATTGCAGCGGCGCGCTCCGCCACGCCGCGCCAAGTGGCGCTGGCGTTTCTGCTGCAGAATCCAGAAGTGTTCGTAATTCCCAAGGCGTCCAACCTCGCCCACGTGTCGGAAAATGCCGGCGCCGCCGCCCTGCAGCTCAGCGCTGCGGAATTGGCCAAGATCGATGCGGCTTTCCCGCGCGGCAAGCCGCGGCGCGATCTACCGATGATTTAGAGATTGGCTCAAGTCCGCAGAATATGCGGTCCCACTTGCGCGAGGTTGGACACGCCGGTCAGCGCCAGCGTGACCCGCAATTCATTGCGCAGGATCTCAATGGCTCTGGTCACGCCCGCTTCGCCGGCGGCGGCCAACGCAAATATGTAGGACTTGCCGATCAAAGCTCCGCGTGCGCCCAGGGCCAAGGCCTTGGCAATGTCCTGACCGGATCGAATACCGCCGTCAAACATGACTTCGCAGCGGCCCGCCACGGCCTCAACGATTTCCTGGAGTACGGCAATGGATGACGCGGCGCCGTCGAGCTGCCGCCCACCGTGATTCGAGACCACGATGGCGTCCGCGCCGGCAGCCACTCCCAACAGGGCATCCTCGACGTCCATGACGCCTTTGAGAATCAATTTACCGGGCCAACGGCTGCGCACCCACTCGACGTCGCGCCAATTCGCCGAGGCGTCGAATTGAGTCGCGGTCCACTCGGCCAACGTGTTGATGCCGCTGGAACCACCGATACGGCCGATCAAGTTGCCAAAGGTGCGGCGCTTGCCGAACAAAACTTTCAGCGCCCACGACGGTTTCGTCGCGACATCCCAGGCATTGCGCAGCGACAACTTCGGCGGAATGGTCAGGCCATTGCGCGGGTCGCGGCGGCGTTCGCCGATGACCTGCAAATCCAGCGTCAGCATCAGCGCCGAACACTGCGCGGCGGCCGCGCGGTCGATCAGTTCCTGATTGAAACCGCGATCGCGCATCAGGTACTGCTGAAACCAGAATGGTTGCGTAGTGGCGGCACGCACATCCTCGATCGAGCAGATCGACATGGTGCTCAAGCAAAAAGGAATTCCGGCCGCCGCGGCCGCGCGCGCCCCCCGGATCTCGCCGTCCCCATGAAACAGACCCGACAGCCCGACGGGACCGATGGCGAGCGGCATCGAAACCGGCGAGCCCATAAATGACGTCGCCAGAGAAATTTGCGAAACATCGATCATGACTCTTTGCCGAAATGTCATGGCATCGAGATCCGCCGCGTTGCGGCGAATGGTGCGTTCGTCGTAGGAGCCGCCATCCGCATAGTCGAAAATGGCACGCGGCACCCGCCGCTTGGCCAGAGTCCGCAAATCATCGATGCTCAGAATGGGAGCCATGGTCGCTGCACCGCCCGCAAAGCACCCACGATACTATAAGCTCGGAGTGCCTCAGGGAGAATCAGTATGAAAATCGCGTCTACAATGCTGTGCGCAATCGCCATTGCTTGGGCCGCGGCGCTGCCCGCCGCGCAGCCGGCCGCGGGCAACTTGGATGCCGCGCGGCTGCAGGCGGCAGACTCGGAACCGCAAGACTGGTTCACAGGCGGCCGCGACAAGGACGGCACCTACTACTCACCGCTGAAGAACATCGATGCGGCCAATGTCAAGAACTTGGGATTCGCCTGGTCCTACGATCTGGGAGATCCGATGCGCGGCCAGGAAGCGACACCCATCGTGATCGATGGCGTCATGTACACCTCGGGCACCTGGGGTTATGTCTATGCGGTGGACGCTGCCAGCGGCAAGGAGCTGTGGCGCTACGATCCCAAATCGGATTTCTTCATGGGTAGAAACCCCTGCTGCGATCTGGTAAATCGCGGCGTCGCCGTTTGGAAAGGCAAGGTCTACGTCGCGTCGGGTGATGGCCGTCTGCACGCGTTGAACGCAGCCAACGGCCAGAAAATCTGGGAAGCCGACACCATCATCGACCGCAAGCTGCCGTACTCGAGCACCGGCGCGCCGCAGATCGCGGGATCCGTGGTGGTCATCGGCAACGGCGGCGCCGACATGCGCCACGGCGCCGTGCGCGGCTACGTCTCCGCCTATGACCTCGATACCGGCGCGATGAAATGGCGCTTCTTCACCGTCCCGCCGGCCGTGGGCCAGCCCTATGAAAATCCGGAGCTGGCGGCCGCCGACAAGACCTGGGATCCGAGTCGCAAACCGGAATTCAAAGGCGGCGCAACGGTATGGGACGGCTTCGCCTACGATGCGAAATCAAACCTGCTGTACTTCGGCACGGCCAACGCCGCGCCTTATGACCTGCGGCAATTGGGCCCTGGTCGGCTCGACAGTCTGTATGCCACCTGCATCATCGCCGTGGACGCCACCACCGGCCGCATGGCGTGGTACTACCAAACCACGCCGCGTGACAGTTGGGACTACGACGCGGTTCAGAAAATGATTCTCGCCGACATCGTCATCGACGGCGCCGGCCGCCAGGTGCTCATGCAGGCCTCGAAGAATGGGTTCTTCTACGTTCTGGATCGTCACAGCGGTCAGCTGCTGTCGGCCAAGAATTTCGCCTACGTGAACTGGGCCACGCGCGTCGATTTGAAGACCGGCCGACCGGTCACCACGCCGCAGTCAAGCTGGTATGCCTCGCCCAAAATCGTCTATCCCTCGTGGTTCGGCGCGCATACCTGGAGTCCCATGTCTTATAGCGCGACTACCGGCCTGGTTTACATCCCGGTCATCGATGCGCCCGCAATTTGGGTCGATCTGCTGCACAACGGCAGCCGGGTGAAATACATCGAAGGCTTCTTCACCGCACAAGGCATCATTCCGGATGACACTTACGATTCCAAGGATGCGACCCGTATCTTCGGACCCGTCCCCAGCAACGCCGACGTCAAAGCCATGCGCAACGTACGCGCGGTCCGGGAACTGATCCGCGCGTGGGATCCGGTGCGCCAAAAAATAGTCTGGGAACACGAGACTTCATCGGGGATTCGCGGTTACGACGGCGGCATCATGTCGACCGCCGGCAACCTGGTGTTTCAGGGCCGCGGCAGCGGCGAGCTTTGGGTCTACGCGGCAGACAGCGGCAAGGTATTGAAAGTCGTGAAAACCGGCAGCCACATCATGGCCGCGCCCATGACCTACGCCATCAACGGCGAACAATTCGTGGCCGTTCAGGCAGGCTATGGCGGAGTCGGGATCACGGTGGGACCCATTCCGCCGAGCAGCGCCGCGCTCACCCATAAAAATACCAACCGCATCATCGCCTTCAAGCTCGGCGGCGGCGCCGTTCCACTGCCGCCCGCGCGCGTTGAGCCGCCTCTCGAGCAGCCGCCGCCGCAGAAAGCCACACAAGCGCAGATCGATGCCGGCGAAATCAAGTTCATCGAACAATGCACGCGCTGCCATCAACTGGGACCGAGCATCACGCCGGATCTGCGCCGCCTGAACGCCGGGCTGCACGGCGCTTTCAAAAACATCTTGATGCACGGCGCGCTCGCGCCGGCAGGCATGGAACGCTTCGACGATCTGCTGAGCGAGCAGGATGCCGACAATCTGCACGCCTATCTCATCGAGCAGAGTTGGATCGCCTATCGCGCCGCGCATGGCGCCGACGCCGGCGCGAGTCCGGCCAAGGCTCAGTAAATGCTGCAACCAGGACTGATGATGGACCGGCCCTTGCTGGTGTCATCCATTCTCGAACATGCGGCGGACCAGTTCGGCGGTTGCGAAATCGTATCGCGCGAAATCCAGGGGCCCTTGTTCCGCTACAGCTACGCGGACTGCGCCGCGCGCGCCCGCAAATTGGCGAATGCGCTGGCGCAGCTGGGCCTCGTCCAAGGCAATGCAGTCGGCTCGCTGGCGTGGAACACGCATCGTCATTTGGAGCTGTACTACGCCGCATCCGGCAGCGGCCTGATCATGCATACCTGCAATCCGCGCCTGCATGTGGCGCAGCTGATTTACATAGTCAATCACGCCGAAGATCAGGTCATGTTCTTCGACAGCACGTTTGCCGGCTTGGTTGCCGGCATCGCGCCGCATTGTCCCAAGGTTAAAGCCTGGATTTGCCTGAGCGACGCGGCCAACGTGGCGCAGATCGAAGGGCTCGCCAACCTACTGTGCCACGAGGATTTGATCGCCCCGCAAAGCGATCGGTTCGACTGGCCGCAGTTCGACGAACGTTCCGCCTCCGCTCTTTGCTATACGTCGGGCACCACCGGCAATCCAAAGGGCGCTCTTTATTCGCATCGCTCCATGGTGCTGAACGCGATCACGATATGCATGCCCGGACTGCTGTGCCTGTCGACACGCGAGAGCGTTCTGCTGGTCGTCCCCATGTTTCACATCAACGGCTGGTGCATTCCCTACGGCAGTTTGATCGCGGGCGCGAAGTTGGTGCTGCCCGGCTGCCGCTTGGACGGCCCCAGCCTGTATGAGCTCACGGAATCGGAGCAAGTGACCTTTAGCGCCGGCGTGCCGACCGTCTGGCTGGGATTGCTGCAGCACGTAGATACCCACGGTCTGCGCTTCTCCAGCTTGCAAAGGATTGTATCGGGCGGCTCAGCGGTTCCCACTGCGCTGGTGGCCCGGTTCGAGGGCTACGGTGTTGAAGTGCGCCAAGGCTGGGGTATGACCGAGACTGTCGCGGTGGCCACCATCAGTTGCCTGCAGGGCAAGGAACTCGATCTGCCCGCGGAACAACGGCGCGCCATCATCAACAAGCAGGGCAAATCCGTATTCGGCGTCGAAATAAAAGTGGTGGACGAGCACGGCAACACGCTGCCGCGCGATGGCAAATCGCAGGGCGAAGTGCTGATCCGCGGTCAATGGATCGTCAGCGGCTACTACAAGGGCGACACCTCGCCGCTCAAAGATGGCTGGTTTCCCACCGGCGACATCGCCACCATCAATGCTGACGGGGTCTTGCAAATTCGGGACCGCGCCAAGGATTTGATCAAGACCGGCGGCGAGTGGATCAGTTCGTTGGACTTGGAAAATGCGGCTTGCGGTCATCCGGCGGTGGCGGCCGCCGCCGTGATTGGCGTCAAGCATCCCCAGTGGCAGGAGCGTCCCCTGCTGTTTGTAGTCTGTAAGCCCGGACAAGATCTACAGCGCGAACACATACTTGAATTTCTCGGGACGAAGGTGGCGCGCTGGTGGGTGCCGGATGAGGTTATATTCTTGGACGCCCTGCCGGTCGGCGGCACGGGCAAAGTGCAAAAAACCATCCTGCGGGAGAAATACGGCAACGTTTTCGACTAGCACCTCGGCACCATCGCGCGGTGCTGCTCTCAAGACACCACATGTTAAAATATCAACCATGGGGAGCCTTTTGCCAAAGCTGAATATTTTGCCCAAGAGTCAGCAGCTCCTATGGAAGTTGCTTGGGTCCACGCCGCCGGATTTCGTGCTTTACGGTGGCACCGCCTTAGCTTTGCGCCTAGGGCATCGCCAAAGCGTGGACTTCGATTTCTTCTCCTCGCGCACGTTCCAGCCCATGTTGCTGGCGAGATCGGTTCCCTACCTCAACGGTCAAACGATCACGCAGCAAGCTTCCGATACCTTGTCCTGTGAGGTTCTGACTGCAGACGGTCCGGTAAAAATTAGTTTTTTTGGCGGAATCTCTCTGGGACAAATCGAATCGCCGGATATCGTCGAGTCCAACGGAGTTGCGGTCGCTTCTCTTACGGATATATTCGGCATGAAATGCGGCACCGTGCCGCAACGCAACGAGACGAAAGACTACCTCGACATTCATGCACTGATACTGAAGGCAGGCATCAAGTTGTCGCGCGGCGTGGCGTCGGCAGCCGCCATCTACGGGAACCAATATAATCCAATGCTTACCTTACAGGCTCTAGCGTACTTCAAGGATCTTCC
>JAXDQN010000291.1:0-3640 GCA_034667865.1 Gammaproteobacteria bacterium | reverse complement strand
CGCTGAGTCCAGCCAATTTCCCG
This sequence comes from Gammaproteobacteria bacterium, assembly GCA_034667865.1. Lineage (GTDB taxonomy): Bacteria > Pseudomonadota > Gammaproteobacteria > Steroidobacterales > Steroidobacteraceae > Bog-1198. The sequence goes on along the minus strand of JAXDQN010000291.1, from coordinate 3,617 downwards.
GACCGGCCGCAGCCTTGAGGTCCGCGAGAGTCGCGGAACTAGGCGGGCGGGGCATGGACGGCGCTGAGGCGCTTTGCTCCGCCGTCGCGCACCGCGGCCGGCACGGGCTTCAGATCCCAGATCAGTCCGAAGAAGGACATGAACTTCAGCGCGTAGTAGGTGACGTCGAACTCCCACCAGTAAAAGCCCTGGCGCGCCGAGGCCGGATAATGATGGTGATTGTTGTGCCACCCCTCGCCCAGGGTGATCAGCGCCAGCCAGGGGTTGTTGCGGCTGGAGTCGCCGGTCTTATAACGCTGGCGACCAAATACATGTGACAGTGAATTAATGGTGTAGGTGCCGTGATAGACCAGCACCGTAGAGATGAAGAAGCCCCAGATCAGCATCTGCCAGCCGGTGGTATGCAGTCCCGGCGCTACATGCTTGAGCAGCACGCCGAGCAGGAACACGCCCGCGCCCAGCGCGGTCGGCACCACGATGTCGAAGCGATCCAAGAAACGCAACTCGGGATACTTGAGCAAATCCTTAACCCGCGACAGATCCGCGGTGAAGTGCTTGTGCGACATGAACCAGCCCATGTGACTCCACAAGAAGCCGTGCTGCACCGGCGAATGCACGTCATCCGCTTTGTCGGAATGAACGTGATGATGGCGATGATGCGCGGCCCACCAGATCGGACCGCGCTGCACGGCCGAGGCGCCGAGCATGCCGAAAATAAATTGTCCCACCCGCGAGGTCTTGAAAGTACGGTGCGAAAAATAACGATGGTAGAAACCGGTGATGGCGAACATGCGCACGAGGTACAGGGCGATCGTCACCGCCAATGCGACCCAGCTGATTCCGACCCAGATCACGCACAGGCAAATGGCGTGAATGGCTAGAAACGGCGCCACCCGGGCCCAATCGACGTGGTTGCCCACAGTGCGCAGTGCCTCGACTTCCTTGGGGCGAGTCGCGAAATCGCTGTTGCCGAACCAGCGCGATAGCTCGATGCCCACACGTTCGGCGGCCGGCGGCTCAATCGCGATTTCATTTTCTGGCGTCATCTTGGTTCCTAAGTCGATTGCAGAGCGGCAATGCGTTCATCGAGCGGCGGGTGGCTCATAAATAGACGCATGAAGCCATCAGCCTTGCCGGTATTGATGCCAAAGGCGCGCAGCCGCGGCGGCATGGGAGTTCCCTGACTGCGCTTCAAGGCCTGCAAAGCGTCGATCATGCTGCTGCGGCCGGCCAGATCCGCGCCGCCGCGATCAGCCCGAAACTCTCGATGCCGCGAGTACCAACTGACGATCATGCTTGCAAATATTCCCAGTACGAACTGTGCGAGCAACGTGGTCAAGAAAAACCCGATGCCGGACTCTGCCCTGTCGCTTTTAAACAGCGCCCGGTCCACCAGGCTGCCGACGATACGCGCGAGAAATATTACGAAGGTATTTAGCACACCCTGCAGCAGCGCAAGGGTAACCATATCACCGTTTGCGACGTGGGTTATTTCGTGACCCAGTACCGCCTCGACTTGCGTGCGCGACATGTTGCGCAACAGTCCGCTGCTGACGGCCACCAGAGCCGCATTGCGCCGTGCGCCCGTGGCGAAGGCATTCATCTCTTCCGAGTCGAATATACCGACTTCCGGCAGGCCAATGTGGGCTCGATCGGCAAGTCCTTTCACGGCCGCCACCAGCCAGCGCTCCAGGTCCGATTGCGGCGTATCGATCACGCGCACGCCCATGATTCTCTTCGCGGTCCATTTCGATAGCCCTAGGGAGATCAGCGCACCGCCGAAACCGAAAATGGCGGCAAAAACCAGCAAGCCGCCCATGCCGCCGCTCGCGAAGTGCACGCCGAATACCATCTCGACGACCATGAGCACGACGCTGAGCAGCGCCAATACGGCCAGGTTCGTAACAACGAACAGAAAAATGCGTTTCATGAAGCCTTTAATCTTGGGAAGGAGGCCGCAATATGCTATCGCGGCAAAGAGTATGGTCGGGACATCACGTGACAATTTCAACCCGTTCGGCGCAGGCGTACCAAGGTCCCCTGGGCTGTCCGCGGAGCGGACGATGCCGCGTATGTGGTTGTAAAATCAAGAATTAACGCCTTAGGGTAGGGCATGCAATATAAGGATTACTACGAGATTCTGGGCGTCACGCGCAGCACTGACGCGGACGAGATCAAGCGCGCCTATCGCAAGTTGGCGCGCAAATATCACCCGGACGTCAGTAAGGAAAAGAACGCCGAGGACAAATTCAAAGAAGTCTCGGAAGCCTACGAGGTATTGCGGGACGCTGAAAAGCGTGCCGCCTACGATCAGTTGGGCCGCGACTTTCGCAATGGTCAGCAGTTTCGGCCGCCGCCCGATTGGGGCCAGCGCTTTGGACAGTCCGGTAGCCAAAGATTCTCCGACCTGAACGGCTTCAGCGATTTCTTCTCGACTTTATTTGGCGGCGCAGCCGGACCCGCCCAGCAAGACGCCGATGCGGGACCGCTGGATGTCACGGTTGAAGAGGCATTCCAGGGAACCAAACGCCGCATCGCGCTGAACGAGGCCGGCCGCCATCGTCCGGTTGATGTGCAAATTCCACCCGGCGTCACTGAGGGACAGTCGCTGCGCATTGCGGGCGTCGGCGGTCGCGCATCGCTGGTGTTCAAGATCAGGATGCGCCCCCACCATCTGTACGAGGTGAGCGGCAAAGATGTGCAAGTCGAATTGCCGCTGGCGCCCTGGGAAGCCGCACTGGGCGCCAAAGTGGCGGTTCCGACCTTGGGCGGCACGGTGGAGCTGACGATACCGGCAGGCGCGGCATCGGGCCAGAAACTGCGGCTGCGCGGACGCGGTCTGCCGGCGGGCAACGCAACGGCGGCCGGCGATCAACTCGTCGTCATTAGAATCGTGGTTCCGCCGGCGCAGTCTGCCAAGGCGAAGGAAGCGTATGAACGGATGCGAACGGACTTCGATTTCGACGCGCGGGCCGACTGGCCTTAGGGCGCAACGTGTGGGGAGTTGCTAGCCCCCGCCGGCAAAATCGTCCGCGGACATGGCGATTTCACCTTGCAGGCGACGCTGTGCAGCGACCTGGACGCTTTGCGGCTTGATGAACAGCGCCGAGACTTCCGGGTGCGCGCTGCGCACCTTGGTCTCCAGTTCCATCACCGAGCTCTCGATGTCCGGCGCACGCATATAGTCGAAGAAATCCAGGCTCAAATAAGCCACCACACTGTTGGGGGCCAGTTGCACGGTGGCGATGCTGTTGGCGCTGCACACGCCCGGCATTTTCGCGGCGATGTTGATGATGGCGTCGCTCAACTGCTGGTCGGCACGTTCACCGATCAGCAGGGCCTTGGACTCCCGGGCCAGCAGCGCGGCGACGCCGGACAAGAGCACAGCGATGACCAATGAGGCAATCCCGTCCCAGCGGCTGTCGCCGGTCATGATGGCCGCCGTGGTGCCCGCAGCGGCGGTGAGCAGGCCCAGCATCGCCGCGGAATCTTCGAATACCACGATGAAGGCGGGGGGATCTTTGGAGCGGCGAAAGGCCTCCCACCAGCCCTGGCCCCGCTTGGTCTTGCTGAAGGCGCGGATGCCCACCACCCAGGATGCGCCCTCGAAGACCATC
>JAXDQN010000290.1:0-2973 GCA_034667865.1 Gammaproteobacteria bacterium | reverse complement strand
GCGCGACCGATCGTCAATGAGAAATTCAGCGACTTCGCCCCGGCGATCGCCGAGCTGCGGCAGGAAGCAGGCCAGGACCGGCGCATCATCGTCAAGGCCAACATGCTGCTAACCGAGTCCGAGGGCGCCCGATTTTGGCCGCTCTATGACGACTATCGGGCCGAGCGCCAGAAAATCGGCGACCGTAGGGTGCGGCTGATCACGGATTTCTTGGCGCAGGAGAACTCAATGAGTGAGGACCAAGCGCGAGCGCTAGCGAATGAAGATTTCGCGATCGAGAAGGACACCGGTGAACTGAAGGCCAAGTGGTACAAGAAGATGACCAAGGTGCTGTCGGAGCGAACGGTTGCCCGATTTTTTCATATTGACTCGAAGCTTGACGCCGCCGCCGAGATCGCACGTGCGGCCAATATCCCTCTTATCCATTGAGCCAAAAAGCCGCGGATCCAATTGCACCTTTCCTAACGTGGCGGAGATCCAATGAATAAGAAAGTAGCGCAAATCGTCGTCGAGACCTTGCAGTCTGCCGGAGTCAAGCATTGTTACGGCATCGTGGGCGATACGCTGAACACGTTTGCCACCTCCTTGAGTCGTAGTGAGATCAAGTTCGTCCACATGCGCCACGAGGAGGCGGGTGCCTATGCGGCGCAGGGCGAGGCGCTGTTGATGGACCGTCTGACTGCCCTGGCCGGCAGCTGTGGGCCGGGCAGCTTGCATTTCATCAATGGGTTGTATGAGGCAAACCGCAATCGCGCGCCGGTGATCCTGATTGCGAGCCAGGTGGTGCGGCGCGAGCTTGGATTCAATTTCATTCAGGAAGTGGATTTCCAGGACGTCTTTCGGGGCTGCAGCGTATTTTGCGAAATGATCTTGACGCCGGAGCAAGTGCTGCGAAAGACGGTCATGGCGTGTCAGGCCGCCATCTCCAAACGCGGGGTTGCGGTTCTCATTCTTCCCGTCGACATCGCGGATTCTGATGCGGTCAGCGAACCGCCGTTTCGGGTCCACGTCAACAAACCCGTCATACGGCCGAGCGATGAGGACTTGGATCGAATCGCCGCTATGCTGACGGAAGCCACGAACATCACGATTTACGCCGGGTCCGGTTGTGTGGACGCCCACGACGAAGTGGTCGAGCTTGCCCAGCGCCTCAAAGCGCCGGTCGCGCATACCTCGCGCGGCAAGGATCAGATCGAATACGACAATCCAAACAATGTGGGCATGACGGGCGTGATCGGGACGGAGTCCGGATATCACGCCATTCTAAACTGCGACACCTTGCTGCTTCTCGGTACCGATTTTGCGTGGCGACAATTCTATCCCAGCCACGCCAAGATCATCCAAGTCGATATCGATTCGACCCACATCGGCCGTCGCCATCCGGTCAGTCTAGGCGTGGTGGGAAATATCAAGGACACGCTTGAGGCGCTGCTGCCGCGCATCAAGCAGCGCGAAAATACCGCATTTCTCAATACCTATGTGGAACGTCACCAAAAGGCGCTCAAGGCGCAGGCGGGTAGAGCCACGCCCGGCCCTCGCGGGAAAATACCCGGCCAATATTTGACTTCGATCATCAACCGGCTCGCCAATCAAGATGCCTTGTTTACCGCCGATGACGGCACGCCGCTGGTGTGGATGTTGCGAATAGTGGAGGCGAACGGTAAACGGCGCATGTTCGGCAGCCTCCTGCACGGCACCATGGCGACCTCAATCGGGAATGCCATCGGATTGCAGTGTGCCCAGCCGGGCCGCCAGGTCATCGCGTTGGCCGGCGATGGCGGCTTCAGTATGTTGCTGGGCGATGTGCTCACTTTGGTTCAAGAGAAGCTGCCGATCAAGATCGCGGTATTCGATAACGGTAAACTGGGTTTCGTGGAACTCGAGCAGAAGGGCGAAGGATTGTTGCCGGTCTACACCGATCTTCTGAATCCGGATTTTGGCAAGGTCGCGGAAGCCATGGGCCTCTGGGGCAAGACCGTCAGCAAGGCAGATGAACTCGAAGGCGCGGTAGCCGAGTGGCTCCGGCAGCCCGGCCCAGCTCTGCTCAATGTCAAGGTCGAGCCGATGGAACTGGTGATGCCGCCGCACACGGCACCCGAGAACGTCTATGGGATGGCCATGTATTCAATCAAGGCCGTCATGCACGGAAAGGCGGGCGATGTGTTCGAAATGATCGGCGAGAATCTTTAACGAGGAGGCCAACCGGTGCCGGCGAACCCGATACTCATTTGTCGCGATTGCGACACCGTGAATCGTGCGGTTCCGCTGAACCGCGGCGACGTGGCCCTGTGCCGGCGCTGTGATGCGGTTCTGGCACGCTACTAAGGCGCGACCGTCGAGAGTGGGTTGGCGCTGGTCTGCGCCGCGGCAATTTTTTTCGCGATCGCCAATCTCACGCCGATCTTGAGCATCGATGTCGCCGGGATTGAGACCCGGGCCAATATCTGGTTTGCGGTGCGCTCGCTGGAGGAGGGCTGGATTTCAGTCGCTGCCTTAGGATTGGCGTTCACGACCTTTCTCATTCCGGCGCTGCAGATAGCGCTGCTCTTCTGGGTGCTGCTGTTCGCGCGCGCCGGGCATAGACCGCCCGGGTTTGGACCGATTATGAAGCTGTTGCACCGAATGCGTCCCTGGAGCATGACTGAGGTTTTCTTACTGGGCGCTTTGGTCGCAATCGTGAAACTCGCGAATTGGGTGCCCATTACGGCGGGGGCCGGCATCTGGGCGACCGCGGCGCTAACAATAGTGCTTGCGCTACTCGGGCGCTGTGACCCGGCGTCTTGGTGGTCGATTGGTGCCCCGGCGGTCAAGACATGATGGCGTTGAAGCAATCACTCGAACTCGGGCTGGTTCTTTGCCGGACCTGCGGTCTTGCAGTGTCCGGTGCATCTCTCAGGATGGATCGACGCTGTCCGCGCTGCCAAAGTCGAATCGAGCATCGCACGCCCTTCAGCACCGAGATGACGCTTGCCT
>JAXDQN010000289.1:0-3232 GCA_034667865.1 Gammaproteobacteria bacterium | reverse complement strand
ACGTCAATCGGGGCAGATCTCCCCGACGCTCAATTCGAACGCCTTTCTTTTCAATCTGTTCACCCCCGAGGTCACCGTCTCCTACCTTCCCGATGTGTTCGGTCTAAACCGTCGCACCGCGGAATCTTTGCAGGCCCAGGAACAAGGCGTGCGTTTTCAGATGCTGGCGACCTATACCACCTTGACGTCCAATGTGGTGGTCACGGCGATTCAGGCAAGCTCGCTGCGAATGCAGGTCGATGCGACTCGCCGACTCATCGCCAGCAGCAGCGAGGCGTTGCAGATCCTGCGCTACCAATTGACCAAGGGTTACGCCAATCAGTTGGACGTGTCGGCGCAGGAATCGCAGCTGGCGCTACTCGCCGCGACGTTGCCGCCTCTGATAAAGCAGCAGGCGCAGCTGCACGATCTGCTGGCGGCGCTCACCGGGAGGTTCCCGAGCGAGGCGCCCGACGAATCCTTTGACCTGGCAACATTGCAATTGCCTGAGGAACTGCCGGTGAGTCTGCCCTCCAGGTTGGTGGAGCAGCGTCCGGATGTGCTGCAGGCCGAAGCCAATCTGCATGATGCCAGCGCCAAGGTCGGCATCTCCATCGCCAACCGGCTGCCGAGTTTTCCGTTGACTGCCAATGCCGGCAGTTCCTCCGCCTTCTTCAGCCAGTTGTTCTCCGGCGGCACGGGTTTTTGGGGCGTGGGCGTTGATGCCACTGCGCCGCTGTTCGAAGGCGGCCAGTTGTTGCACCAAGAACGCGCCGCGAAGGCAGCTTATACTCAGGCTGCCGAGCAGTATCGCAGCGCCGTGCTCGCGGCCTTTCAGAATGTCGCCGACACTTTGACCGCGCTGGAGCAAGACGCGGAGTCATTGAAGGCGGCCAAGACCGCCGCCGATGCGGCCAAAGTCACGCACGATCTGGCGCAACGTCAATGGCGCGGCGGATATGCAAACTATTTGTCTTTGCTGAGCGCCGAACAGGCCGATCAGCAAAGCCAGATTGCGCTGGTGCAGGCACAAGCCAGCCGCTACGCCGACACGGCGGCATTGTTTCAAGCCTTGGGAGGCGGTTGGTGGAACCGCACGGATTTGACCTCGGGAAAATATGCACAATAGATCGTTTGAAGGGATGTCGCGGAGACGGCAATGCAGGGAATTTGGCCTCTTTCTGGCCGCGGCCCTCATCACGGCAGGCGGGCTTTCTGGTTGTTCCGGAAAGGCCGCTGAGACGCACTCAGCGGCGCCAACCGATCTGGGCAATGTGCGCTTGAGTGACGCGCAGCGCGGGCACATTCAGATTTTCGAGGTCCAGAGCGCGGCCTTCCACCGCACCATCGAGGCCACCGGCGTAGTCGATTTCGACAATGATCAGAGCACCAGTGTGTTGGCGCCGTTCTCCGGGCCGGTGTCGCGACTGCTCGTGCCCCTCGGTCAGCAGGTGAAGAAAGGCGACGCCCTCGCTGCGGTGGAATCGCCGGATTTTGCGACAGCGATTAGCGGCTATCAGAAGGCGCTCTCCACCGCGCAAACCAATCGCAAGCTGGCGGATCTCGACCAGGATCTGCTCACGCACAACGGTGTCGCGCAGCGCGAGGCGGCGCAGGCCGAGACCGACGCAGCCAACGCCGAGGCGGACCGCGACGCGGCGCTGCAGGAACTGGTGTCGCTGCAGGTGCCGGCCGCGGCGATCAAGGAGATCCAGGCGGGGCGCAAGGTGGCGCGGGTCGAGGGCATGATTCGTGCGCCGGTCGCCGGCACCGTGGTGGAGCGGCTGGTGACTCCCGGTCAATTGCTGCAGGCCGGCGAGACGCCGTGCTTCACCGTGGCGAACCTGTCGCGGGTGTGGGTGATGGCACAGGTTTTCGGCGCGGATCTTGGCGCGGTGAGTGTCGGAGATGCGGCGCAGGTGAACAGCGGCGCCGGCTCGAAAGGCTTTTCCGGCAAAGTGGACAACATCGCGGCGCTGGTGGACCCCGGCACGCGCGCTGTGGCGGTGCGGGTGGTGGTCGACAATCCCGGTGACCTGCTCAAAAAGCAAATGTACGTGCGCGTCCGCCTGCAGTCCCGCCAAGAAAGCCGAGGAATGTTGATCCCCGCGTCGGCGATTCTGCGCGATGATGAAAATCTGCCCTTCGTGTACCAGCTCCAGACCGATGGCAGCTTGGCGCGCCAACACGTCACCTTGGGCAGCCGCACGGGCGATGCATACGACATCGCCGAAGGCTTGTCGGCGGGCGATAAGATCGTGGTGGATGGAGCTCTGTTTATTCAGTTCATGCAGAATCAATGAGCGAAGAGCTGCCTGCCGCCCCTGCCGTACCGCGTACGGCCTCGATGATGAATCGCATCGTGGCTTCTTCGCTGCGGCAGCGGTTTCTCGTCGGTTTGATGACACTGCTGCTCGTCGGCGTCGGAGTCTTCTCGCTACGGCGCCTGCCCGTGGATGCCTATCCTGATCTGGCTCCGCCCATGGTCGAGGTCATCACGCAGTGGCCCGGCCGCGCCGCCGAAGAGGTCGAGCGCCTGATCACGGTGCCCGTCGAACGTGAAATGAACGGCATTCCGCGCTTGAGCATCATCCGTTCCATCTCGCTGTACGGCCTGTCCGACGTCATCCTTACCTATGAGAACGGCACCGATAACTATTTCGCGCGCCAGCAGGTGTTCAATCGCTTCTCGGAACTGACATTGCCGACCGGTGTGACACCGACACTCTCGCCCATGTCGGCGCCGTCCGGACTGATCTACCGCTACGTGCTGCAAAGTGCGGACCGCTCACCGATGGAGCTGAAGACCTTTGAGAACTGGGTGGTGGAACCGCAGTACAGGTCCGTTCCCGGCGTGGCCGATGATTCGGGCTTCGGCGGCGGCACGATGCAGTATCAAGTGCTGCTCGATCCCGCCCGCATCGCCTCGGTGGGACTGTCGGTCGCGCAAGTCGAAAGCGCGCTGACCGCAAACAACGACAATGCCGGCGGCGGCTTCTATTCGCAAGGCGGGCAGTTCTATTACGTGCGCGGCTTGGGCCGTATCGCCACGCTGGAGGATATCGGCAACGTGGTGCTGGCGGTACACGATGGCGTGCCGGTGCTGGTCAAGGATGTGGGCAAGGTGCAGATCGGGATCGCGCCGCGACTGGGCGAGTTCGGCTTCCAGAATCAGGACGACGCCGTGGAAGGCGTGATCTTGCTGCGCACCGGCGAGAAGACTCAGGACGTCCTGCGGGGGGTCGAAGCGAAA
>JAXDQN010000288.1:0-4497 GCA_034667865.1 Gammaproteobacteria bacterium | reverse complement strand
GGAATCACCGCAACCGGCAGCGATGCCGCATGCGTCGGATAGTCCAACACTTTCACGTCAAGCACGGTGGTCAGGCCGCCGAGGCCTTGCGCGCCGATGCCGAGCGCATTCACGCGCTGGTAAATTTCCACGCGCAATTCTTGCAACGGCGTTTTTGCGCCGAGCGCCAGCAGCTCGCCCATGTCGATCGGATCCATCAAAGACTTCTTGGCCAATAGCATGGCTTTTTCGGCGCTGCCGCCGATGCCGATGCCCAACATGCCGGGAGGGCACCAGCCCGCTCCCATCTCCGGAACCATCTCCAAGACCCAGTCCGCGACCGAATCTGAAGGGTTTAGCATGGCAAACATCGATTTGTTTTCGGATCCGCCGCCCTTGGCCGCTACGGTGATTTCGACTTCGTCGCCGGGGCCGAACTCGGTATGGATTACCGCGGGCGTGTTGTCACGGGTGTTGCCGCGCTTGAATGCAGGATCCGCGACGATGGATGCGCGCAGTTTATTTTCGGGATTTAGGTAAGCGCGGCGCACGCCTTCATTGATCATGGATTCAAGATCGAGCTTTGCGTCCCAGCTGACACCCATGCCCACTTTGACGAACACCACGACGATGCCGGTGTCCTGACAGATGGGCCGATGGCCTTCCGCGCACATGCGCGAGTTGGTGAGAATTTGCGCGATGGCATCGCGCGCCGCCGGGCTCTGCTCCACTTCATAGGCTTTGCCCATGGCGCGGATGAAATCCGGCGTGTGGTAATAGGAAATGTATTGCAAGGCGTCGGCGACGCTGTCAATCACATCGGCTTCACGAATGACCGTCATAGGATTCTCTACTCGAAACTCGACCTGGACCGCAAATCTATCAAGTTGCGGGCGGCTGTGGGGGCGAATCCCCTACAATCGTCCAATGGGAGGCGGCATGCATAACGTCGTAGGATCGCTGGCAGGGATCATCGTGGGGCTGTGGGCGCTATTTCCCAACCCTGCAACGGCGGCACAGCCCACGGCGCTGCCGCTGCACGAGTGCCGCATCGAGCATCCGCTGCATTTGAATTCCCTGTCGGCCCGTTGCGGCAGCTTGTCGGTTCCGCTGGACCGCGAACATCCGGATTCAGGCAGCATCGATTTGAACGTAGCCGTGGTGCCGGCGTTGAATCGCCGCAGCGAGGCTGCGCCTTTATTCCTGTTGGCAGGCGGTCCCGGCCAAGGCGCCGTGCAAACCTACGTGTCCGTAGCCGGCGCCTTCGCGCGCATCAATCGCAACCACGCCATCGTATTGCTGGATCAGCGCGGCACCGGCAAGTCGAGCCAGTTGTCCTGCGAGTTCCCGGAGGTCTGGCAGCAGCAGGCCGATCCGTTGCCCGCCGTACGCAAGGCCACCGCCGAATGCCTCGCCAAGCTGGGCCCGCGCGTGCGCTTCTATACCACCAGCATCGCCGTGCAAGATCTCGAGGCGGTGCGCGCGGCGCTCGGCTTCGCCCAGATCGACTTGTACGGCGGCTCGTACGGCACCCGCGTCGCGGAGCAATACATGCGCCGCTACCCCGACCGTGCCCATGCCGTCATCTTGGATGGTGTGCTGTATCCGGAGCAGCTGATTGGACCCGACATCCCGCGCGATGCCGAGCATGCCCTGGGTTTGATCGTGGCGCGTTGTCAGCATGCCGCCGAGTGCAATGCCGCCTATCCGGATTTGGCTCAGGACTTGAGTGTGCTGCTGCGCCAGTTCGGCACGCATCAAACCACCATCACCATCGACGATCCGAATAGTGGTGCGCCCAGGCAGATCGATTTCAATCACAATTTTCTCGCTGCCGGCCTGAGACTGCTTTCGTATAGCTCGATGGGGGCTGCGCTGCTGCCCACACTCATTCATCAAGGCGCGCGCAGCGTGCTCGACGACCCCCGCGGCACACTGGCGCCGCTGGCTGCGCAAACCATCATGACCACGCGTCAGGTGAACGATCTGCTGGCCAACGGCATGCAGTACAGCGTGATTTGCAGCGAGGACGCGCCTCTTTACGCTGCCGCCAACATCGATCGAACTGCGCTCGAGCGCACTTACATGGGCGCCGAGCTGGTCGATGCGTTTCAAGAAATTTGCAGGCTGTGGCCGAAGGGCCCGGTAGATGCGGATCTGCACGCCGCCTTGCACAGCGATGTGCCGACCTTGCTGCTATCGGGAGAGGCCGATCCGGTAACGCCGCCCGCCGCCGCCGAACACGTGGCTCGCGGACTGACGCGGCAACGGCATCTGGTGTTGAGCGGCGAAGGCCACGGCCAATTGGCCACCTCCTGCGTGCCGCGATTGATGGCGGCGTTTCTCGACACGACCGATCCGGACAAGCTTGATTCGAGTTGTCTGGAAAAACATAGTGCCGAACCATTTTTCGTGAGCACAGCAGGGCCGGCGCCATGATCGAGGTTTTTGGCTTGAGCAAGCGATTCGGAAAAATACAAGCGGCGCGCAATGTTTCCTTTGCGGCGCGCGATGGCGAGATTACGGGATTGCTGGGCGCCAACGGCGCCGGGAAGTCGACTTGTCTGCGCATGCTGTACGGCGTCTTGACGCCCGACAGCGGCAAAGCGTCGATCGATGGCCTCGACATCCTCGGCGAGACATCCAAGGCGCGCGCCCACTTGGGCGTTCTGCCGCACGCGGCGGGACTGTACAACCATTTGAGCGCCCGCGAGAACATCGAATATTTCGGTGCGCTGCACGGCATGCGCAAGCAAGACTCCAGAGCACGCATTGCCGAGCTTACGCGCACGCTGGATATGGAAAGCTTCATCGAGCGGCGCGCCAAGGGCTTTTCCCAGGGCCAGCGCATCAAGGTGGCATTGGCGCGCGCGCTGGTGCATGACCCCGGCAACGTGGTGCTCGACGAGCCCACCAACGGCCTGGACGTCATGGCGATTCGCAACTTGCGCGAAATGCTGCTGACGCTCAAGGCGCAGGGGCGCTGCGTCTTATTCTCATCGCATGTGATGCAAGAAGTGGCCGCGCTGTGCGACCGGGTGGTCATCATTGGCGGCGGCCGGGTGTTGGCGGACGCGACCGTGACGGAAATCCGCGAACGCAGCGGCACCGCGACCTTGGAAGAAGCTTTTCTGCAGGTGCTCGGCAACACCGAGGGCGTCAGCTGATGCGCACCTTGCTCACCGTGTTCCGCAAAGAGTTTCTGGATAATCTGCGCGACCGGCGCACGCTGATGTCGGCCATTTTGTTCGGACCGCTGTTCGGACCGCTGCTGTTCGGCCTGATGATTTCGCGCATGCTGGAACAGAGCGTGGTCGAAGCCGACGAACCCCTCAAAATCACCATTGCCGGCAGCGCCTACGCGCCCGGACTGGCGCGCTTTCTGGAATCGCAGGGCGTGCAGCTCATCAAGAAGGAGTTTACCGAAGCCGAAGCGCGCAGCGCCGTGCGCACCGGACATGAGACCCCGGTCATCGTGATGGTGCCTGAGGAGTATCCGAAGCTGTTCTCCGCGGCACGGCCCGCGCCCGTGCTGCTGTTCGCCGACAGCGCCGACTCGCAGACCCGCAAAATCGCCGATCGCGCGCGGCAGTTCTTGGGCGCATACGGGAGCACCGTCGCGCAGCAACGGCTGCAGATTCGCGGCGTGAACCCCACCCTGGCGATACCGGTCGCGGTGAATGAAGTCGATGTCGCCACCCCAACCGGCCGCGCAGTCGTGGTGCTCGGCTTTATGACTTACTTCGTGCTGTTTGCCTTGCTGATGGGAGGGCTGTATCTCGCGATCGATTCGACCGCCGGCGAACGCGAACGCGGCTCGCTTGAAGCCTTGCTCAGTCTGCCGGTGTCGCGCGCTGCCTTGGTCGGCGGCAAGATTCTCGCAACCTGCGCTTACATGTGCATTTCCTTGGGGTTGAGCCTGGCCGCCTTTGTCGTGGCATTCCGTTTCGTGCCGCTGGAACGGATCGGCATGAGCGCGACTCTAGGTTTCGGCACGGCGGCATTGTTTTTCCTGATCTGTCTGCCATTCGTGCCGCTCGGCGCCACGCTCATGACCTTGGTGGCCTCCTTTACGCGCACTTACCGCGAGGCGCAGACCTATTTGTCGATGGTGCTGCTGGTGCCGACGCTGCCGATCGCATTCGCCAGCATTTATTCGCTGAAAACCAAGAGTTCTCTGATGTTCATTCCGTCACTGAGCCAGCATCTGCTGATGACCAGCGTTCTCAAGGATGAAAGCGTCTCGGTGCTCGACGTATTGGTGTCGGCCGCGGCGTCGATCGGCCTGGCGCTGGTGCTTTTCGTTCTGACGGCGCGGCATTGGCGGCGTGAAACCATGCTCGGTTGAGATTTTATGCGCATAGCGAAAATAATTTGAAGCTCGTTTAATTAGACCGTCGAGCAAGGCGTTGCTGTATAGTTCCGCAGCGAAGCGATATGTATAGTCGCTGCAACGAGTTAAGTGCGTCGATCGGGAGAGAGCTGGCATGACCGTAAAATCGTCTGAGCGCAGAAGTA
>JAXDQN010000287.1:0-5923 GCA_034667865.1 Gammaproteobacteria bacterium | reverse complement strand
GACTCGGTGTGGAACGCATCGATTTGTATTATCAACACCGCATCGATCGCAGCACGCCGATCGAGGAAACCGTGGGCGCCATGGCCGAATTAGTCAAGGCCGGCAAAGTCGGTCACATCGGCTTATCCGAACCCAGCGTCGATACGCTGCGCAAGGCGCATCGCGAACATCCCATCACGGCAGTGCAATCCGAATATTCGTTGTGGTCGCGCGATCCGGAAGATGGGGTGTTGCAGGTGTGTCGCGAGTTGGGCATCGGTTTCGTGGCGTATAGCCCGCTCGGCCGCGGCTTCCTCACCGGACGCTTCCGCAGCATTGAGGATCTCGAAGCCAATGACTACCGGCGGCACTCGCCGCGCTTTCAAGGCGCCAACTTCGCCAAGAACTTGCAGCTGGTCGAGAAGGTTACGCAGATTGCCAGAGAAAAACACTGCACGTCGGCGCAATTGGCGCTGGCATGGCTGCTGGCACAGGACTCGCACATCGTGCCGATTCCCGGCACCACGAACGCGGCACGCCTGCAAGAAAATATTGCAGCCACCGACATTGCCCTCACGACTGCGGACCTGACCCGAATTGCGAGCGTGGCGCCGCATGGAGTTGCCGCCGGCACGCGCTACGATGAGCTGGGCATGCGCTTCGTCAACGGCTGACGCGACCGCTTCGGACGGCTCGCGCATAACCATATAAGCGCTGGGTCTAAGCACAAGCGGTTCTCGCCATATGCGAACTAGCTATTCGACGCTCGCGCTGTTGAAGGCTAGCGTGTGGGGCACAATAACCGGAGTCTCACATGGCGGAAATCGCCCACCCCAGCCATTCAACTATCGTCGAACCCACACCGCGCTGGCTGGGCCTATTTCGTAAAGAAGACTGGTGGGCAATCTGGATTGGCTTAGGCCTGATTGCCGTGGCCTTGAGTTTATTCGCCGCAGGCAGCAGCATCAAATGGATCGCTGTGGCGCCGCAGAAATGGAGCCATTTAGCGGATGTCAGGTCGCAGCTGCAACAGCATGCCCTTCAGTACGGCGCGCTGTTCGTGTTGTGGGCCGCCGCCTTTGGCGTCGGCGCGGCCGCTTTAGGCATCAAGATCACGCGTTTCCTCCCGGCCTTCCTGGCCGTCTACCTCGCGGCCGGCGCCATCTACTTCTTGGGATTGTGGGACCAGTCGGCGCATTACAACTTGGAACCGCCGCTGGTCGCGCTGGGTTTAGGTCTGCTCATTTCCAATTCCGTTGGCGTACCGCGCTGGCTGGAACCGGGCTTGCGAGTCGAGTTCTACATCAAGACCGGCATCGTTCTATTGGGCGCCAGCCTGCCGCTGACCCTGATTGCATGGGCGGGTCCGGTAGCCATCGTGCAGGCGGCCATCGTGTCGCTCACCACCTTCGGCGTCATCTACTTCGCGGCAGTGCGCATGGGCTTGGACAAGCGCCTCGCGGCCACCTTGGGTACGGGCGGCGCCGTGTGCGGCGTGTCCGGCGCGATCGCCGTGGGCGGCGCCGTGGGCGCCAAGAAGGAGCACGTCTCGGTGACCATTTCAGTGGTGGTGGTCTGGGCCATCGCCATGATTTTCGTGTTGCCGTTGGTGGCTCGTGCGCTCGGACTATCGACTGGTGTGGCAGGCGCTTGGATTGGCACCTCGGAATTTGCGGATGCGGCAGGATTGGCGGCGGCGCAAACCTACGGTGGCTATGCAGGCAATGTGCCTGGCATCAGCGGCAATCCCGACGCTGCCGTAAGCGCATTTACTTTGATGAAGGTGATTGGACGCGATGTGTGGATCGGCGTATGGGCTTTCGTGCTGTCGTTGGTTGCCACCACGCGTTGGGAACGCACCGGCGTCAATACCAAGCCGAATGCCGGCGAGATCTGGGGACGCTTTCCGAAGTTCGTGCTCGGTTTTCTGGTCGCATCCGCGGTGGTGACTCTGGTCTCGCGCGGCTATGACTACGCAGCCTACAAGAAGGAAGTTCTGCCGGCGCTGGTCGGTCCTCTGCAGGCCTTTCGCACCTGGGCGTTCACCTTTGCGTTTCTCGCAATTGGCTTGACCACGCGGCTGCGCGAATTCGTGTCGATCGGCGCCAAGCCCTTCTATGCCTTCAGCATCGGCGTGGCAGTCAACGTACTGCTCGGCTTCATTCTCTCGACCCAGGTGTTCGGCGAATTCTGGAATCGGTTGGGCCAGTGAACGCCGCGGCGGCGCCAAGCTGCATCAGCTGTCGGTATTTTAAAAACGCGCCGCACTCCCTGGAAGCGGCGCTCCCGGGATTGTCCTCACTCAGTTCAGGGTATGCAGCGGTTCGCTTGAACGACGGCTTGTGTGCGCAGCACGATCGCTACGTTACCGGGTCAAGCCACTGCGGGCGCTACGCTGCGGCGTAGCCGGTTTCTAAGATTCGGTCCATAAACGTTTCGCACTGGGCCAACTGCTCCAGGGTCACAAATTCGTTCGGCCGGTGCGCTTCGGCAATATCACCGGGTCCGCAAATGACCGTCGGCACACCCATCTTTTGAAACAGCCCGGCTTCGGTGCCGTACGAGACCTTCCCCACGGTCGGATTCTTCGATAGCTGCATGGCCCATTGAACGATGGCGTCGGTTTCGGACGCAGCCAAGCCCACGGTTTGGCTCATCCACTGCAAATCGATACCCGAATTCTCATCGACGGCCTGCATTTCGCGCGCCAGGCTTTCGGCATAGCCGCGAATCTCTTGATACAGGGCATCGGGCGATGCCTGAGGCAAGGTGCGCATATCGAAATGAAACACGCAGTCTTTGGGGACCACATTGGCGGCAATCCCGCCTTGGATCAAGCCGGTGGACAGGGTGGAATACGGCACCGTAAAACCGTAGTCGCGTTGTTCGATCTGCGCCAACCGATCGGCGATCTGGCGGATGAACACCACCAGGCGCGCCGCATACTCGATGGCATTCACGCCATAGGTGACATAGCTGGAGTGTGCTTCCCTGCCGTGCACGGCGCAGCGAAACCGATGCGTACCCTTGTGCGCAATGATGGGCTGCATCGAGGTGGGCTCGCCCACGACGCAGCCCGCCGGTCGGATATTGTTTTCTTCCAAATCGCGGATCAGGCTGCGCACCCCCAAGCATCCGACCTCCTCATCGAAGCTCAAGGCATAGTGCAATGGCGCATCCAGCTTGTTGGCATTCAGCGCGCTCACGAACTTCGGCGCTTGATTCAAGATGATGCCGATGAAGCCTTTCATGTCGGCCGAACCGCGCGCATAAAGCTTTCCGTCTTTTTCGGTGGCCTTGAATGGATCGGTGTCCCAGTTCTGGCCATCGACCGGAACCACGTCGGTGTGGCCCGAGAGAATCAAACCGGGTTTCTTCGAGTCACCCAGCGTGGCGAATAGATTGGCCTTCTTGCCGCTGGCATCATGCGTAAGTCGCGTGCTCGCGCCAAGCTTGGTCAGGTAGTCACGTACCCACTCGATCAAGCCTAAATTGGAATCGCGCGACACAGTGTTAAAGGCGATCAAGCGCTCGATCATGGCGCGTGCCGAGGCACTGGGAGTGAAGCTCATGCTCGCATTATATCGGTAGCCGATGGGCTATGCTGCTGTTATGAGCCGCCAACCTAAGCTGTACGGCGCAATCGAAGCCGGCGGCACCAAATTCGTCTGCGCCCTGGCCCACGATGACGCCACCATCGTCGCCGAGTCTCGACTGCCCACCACGGATCCGGCCTCGACCTTGGTCGCCATGCTGGAATTTTTACAGCAGGGCAGCCGTCAGCATGGTGCGTTGAGCGGCATCGGCGTCGCATCCTTTGGCCCGGTCGTACTCGATCGCCAATCTCCGCATTTCGGATTCATCGGCAAAACGCCGAAACCCGGATGGAGCCACGCCAACATCGTCGGCGCCGTGCGCAGCGCCTTCGCATGTCCCGTGGGCTTCGATACGGACGTGAACGCTGCGGCATTGGCCGAACACCGTTGGGGCGCCGGGCGCGGCATCTCCAATCTGGTGTATGTAACCGTGGGCACCGGCATTGGCGGCGGCGTTCTTGCCAACGACGCGCTGGTGCACGGCTTGATGCACCCGGAGATCGGTCACCTGTTCGTGCGGCGACATCCCATGGACGCAGGATTCGCCGGCGCGTGTCCATTCCATGGCGACTGCTTGGAGGGCCTGGCGTCGGGACCTGCCATCGTGAAGCGCAGCGGGCACGAGCTTTCGGCCTTGGACGCGGACCATCCGCAATGGAGCATCGAAGCCGACTATCTCGGACAGTTGTGCGCGACTCTGGTGCTGACGGTCTCTCCCCAGCGAATCATCATGGGCGGCGGCGTCATGAACCAGCAGCAGCTGTTTCCATTGATCCACCAGCGCATGCTGCACTGGTTGGCCGGCTACATCGATCGAGTCGAACTGCTGCAGCATATCGACCGCTATGTCGTGCCACCCGCATTGGGCGGACGAGCCGGAGTGCTGGGCGCCTTGGCGCTCGCCCTGGGTGCGCGTGACGCCTAAGCCACCCCTGCTGCTGCTATGCGGGCTGCTCTGCGATGAGACCGTGTGGTCCGATATCCCACGGCGGCTGGCGTCGATCGCCGATGTGTCGGTGGTTTCGTTTTGCGGCTTTTCCAGCATCGAAGCCATGGCGGAACATGTCCTGCAAACGGCTCCGCCGCGGTTCGCCGTCGCCGGTCATTCGATGGGCGGCCGTGTGGCTTTGGAACTGATGCGCGTCGCGCCGCGGCGGATCAGCGCCCTGGCACTGCTCAACACCGGCGTGCATGCGGTGCGCGACGGCGAGCCGCAAGGCCGAGTCCACCTGCTGCGCCTCGCCTTACAGCACGGCATGAGCGCGCTCGCTCGTGAATGGCTGCCGCCGATGATGGGCAGCGATGCCGCGCGCACGGCAGAACTGATGCCGCGACTCACGGCCATGATCGAACGCTGCAGCGTCGCTAACTATGCAGATCAGAATCGCGCCATGCTGCAAAGGCCCGATGCGCTGGCGGTATTGCCGACGATTGCGGTGCCGACGCTGCTACTGAGCGGTAGCGCCGATATCTGGTCGCCGGTTTCGCAGCAGGAGACCATGCGCCGGCGCATCCCGCACGCCACGCTGTTCGAGATACACGCCGCAGGTCACATGGCGCCGGTAGAACGACCCGATGCCGTGTCGCTGGCTTTGCGCGAGTGGTTGCTCAAGAACTGACGTCGGTCACCCACATGACCTCGCAAGCGCCGGCGCCGGTATCGTCGCGCGTCAGTGAAGTATTCACCCAGCGGCCATCGTCGCGTTTCGCATCGACCAATTCGCCTGTCAGCGTCACTACCTCGCCCGGCCGCAGTCGCAATAGCTGCCGAGCGATGCCGGAATTGGCAGGAATTACGTGCGTGTTGGCCGCATGAGTGATGATGATGGGCATCGCGACCACTGTCTTGGCGGAGGTGCGCCAATTGAAAAACCGATTCTCTTGCGACATTTCCATGCTGCGCAGGACGCGGCTGTCGGACATGGGTCCCCAACCCAGCGCAATGTCCTGCGGTATCAGGTCCGACAGCGGGTCGAAATTATAGGTCTCGCGTCCCAGCACGCGCGCGGTGATGCGATAGGTGGCGCGAACCGTCAGCGTCCATCGTCCCCGCTGAATCTTCTCGCCGATGGCCACCAGTGCTTGTTGCGGCTCGCTCGAAACCAACACTCCATCCGGCACGCTGACGGCCCGATTGCTATACCAATGCCAGGCTCCCCAGCCGACATACAGCGTCAGAAAGAAAAGGAGGATGGGGTGTCGCCACATCCTCCCATGGTGAGCCTATGGACCCGCCGCTTCCGTGAAGCGGGTCGGAAACGTCGGCTAGGTTTTCTGCGCCCAGACCATGCACCAGCCGGCGGCGGGCACGCTCTTGCCAGCGAAAATATTACAACCGGCGGTCGCGT
>JAXDQN010000286.1:0-2823 GCA_034667865.1 Gammaproteobacteria bacterium | reverse complement strand
TCGGCCGATTTCTCAGCGTGCGCCTTGTTCAGAGCCAGAGACTTTTGTTGCTCGGTTTCCAGCCGTGCGCGCGTATCCGCCAAATCAGCTGCCAGCGCATTCGTGCCGGAGCGCGCCGCCTGCAATTCCGCCAACAACGACGGCGCGGTCTTCTCGCTCTCCAAAATCTGGGACTTCAGCTGCTGGTGTTGCTGACGCATCTCACCAACCTCAGCTTCGCGTGCGGCCAGCGATTCACGCACCGCGCGCAACTCGGCTTCATAGTCTTTGGATTTTCGCAGCAGTTCTTCGCCGCGCGACTGATGCGCATCGGCTGAGGCGCTGCGCTCGGCCAGCGCCTTGGCATACTCGCGCGTCTTATTCTGCTCCGCCTCCAGTGAGCGAGTCGCGGTGGCCAGCGCCCCGGCCAGCGCCGTCACGCGTTCGCTGGCGGCGGTCTGCGCATCCTTGGTTCGCTCATAGGCACGCGACAAGGTCTCGAATTCGGCAGTCTGCCGCGCGACCTGCTCTTGCAACGCGCGTGCATGATCGGTGTTGGGCGGCGATTCGGCTGCGTCGGTGGCTGCAGCGGTTTCTTCAGGATTCTCGCCCACCGACACATCGGAATTTTGCGCCTCCACCTCCGCCTGCTCCGCGGCATCGTTGAGAAGCCGCAACACCTCATCGTGCGCATACGCCGGCAGCGGTTCAATGCGCTCGCGGCGGCGCAGCGTCTCAATCAGCTCGGTGGGTGACGCACCCTTCGCAAGAATCAGTTTGAGTTGCGAGCGGACATCCACATAGTTGAATCCGCCGGTCTCGAATGCGCGCAAGACCTTGTCGAACAGCAGCGCCGACGATGAAGTACGAATACTGATAACTCCTCTTTAGCCTGCCGTAGCCTGGCTATTATTCTCTTAGAACACAGCGCTTTCCAGTGGACTTGCGCTGTAACGGGTGCACTCAAGCGGACAGGCAATGCTTCTTGTATTTTTTTCAATGCGCCTCAGGCGCGAGGGTTTACCTGGGTAAAGTGGGCGACAAATAAGTTTTACCGGCCGTGTCGAACCAGCCGGCGGTCGTTCGTATAGAGGATGACCCGGACAGGTCCGGCGTACGCAACCAAGGAATCACCATGAAACAGTACCTGTTGAGCATTTATCAGCCCGATTCGCCCGAAATGCCGCCGCCGGGCGTTATAGAGGCAATCATGCAGGACGTCGACGCCCTGCGTACCGAAATGAAGGCGGCGGGCGCGTGGGTCTTCAGCGGCGGACTGCATCCGCCCAGCACCGCCACCGTGGTCAAAGCGCGTGATGGCGCCACGCTCCACACCGACGGGCCTTATATAGAAGGAAAAGAACACATCGGCGGATTCACCATAATAAAGTCCGCCGATCTCGACGCGGCACTGGAATGGGGCCGAAAGCTGGCTACGGCGACCACCCTGCCCATTGAGGTTCGTCCGTTCCGATGATTTCTGCGCAGTCCATCGAGCAGATTTTCCGCGAGGAGTACGGCAAGGCCGTTGCCGTATTGATCCGATTCTGCGGCAGCATTGATCTGGCGGAGGAAGCTGTGCAAGACGCTTTCGCCCTGGCATTGCAACGCTGGCCAACCACCGGGCTGCCGCCCAGCCCGGTCGGTTGGCTGATCACCACAGCGCGAAATCGGGCCATCGATCATGTGCGCCGCGAAGCCAGCCGCGCAGATCGCCACTGGGCCGCCGCCATGCTTGAAGATCGCGAAACGCTCAACCCGGAGGAGTCAATGGAGGAAGAAACCATCATCGCGGACCGGCTGCGTCTGATTTTCACCTGCTGCCACCCGGCCATCGCCTTGGAAAGCCAGGTGGCCCTGACCCTGCGACTGCTCGGCGGACTGACCACCGGCGAGATCGCGGCCGCATTTCTGCAGCCCGAGACCACCATGGCCCAGCGCCTGGTCCGCGCCAAGGGCAAGATCCGCGACGCTAAAATACCGTTTCGCATTCCCGGCGACGCCGACCTCGCGCAGCGCACCCGAGCGGTGCTGGCCGTCATCTATCTCATTTTCAATGAGGGTTACATCGCCCATTCCGGCGAGCTGCTGACTCGCGACAACCTTTGCACCGAAGCGATCCGCTTGGGCACGCAACTGGTCGAGCTTCTGCCGGACGAACCGGAAGCCAAAGGCCTGCTCGCGCTCATGCTGCTGATCGATTCGCGCCGTACCGCCCGCATCGATGCGGCGGGCGAACTTCTCACCCTGCCGGCGCAGGATC
Organism: Gammaproteobacteria bacterium; assembly: GCA_034667865.1. GTDB lineage: Bacteria > Pseudomonadota > Gammaproteobacteria > Steroidobacterales > Steroidobacteraceae > Bog-1198. Next base: position 581 of record JAXDQN010000286.1, on the reverse strand, counting down.
GCAGTCGCTGGAATCACGCGATGATTCAGGAAGGTGTGCAGCTGGTGACGGCCTGTATTCGCCACAATCGTCCGGGCCCTTATCAAATTCAGGCCGCCATCAACGCCATTCACGCCGGCGCGACGTCATCCGCTGCCACTGACTGGCGCCAAATTGTGGCTCTCTACGATCAGCTGCTATCCATCGCGCCCAGTCCGGTCGCCGCATTGAATCGAGCCGTGGCCGTCGCCGAACTCGACGGACCGCACGCAGCCCTGGATATCCTCGAGACACTAGACCTGCAGCGCTTTTATTTATTCCATGCCATCCGCGCCGACTTGCTGCGGCGCCTAGGCCGCAGCGTCGATGCGGTACAGGCCTACCAGGCCGCGGTCGCGTGTACCGACAACGCCGTGGAGCGCCGATTTTTGCAGCGGCAACTTGACGGCCTGTTGCACTGACGACATCATCCGCCGATGACACTGATCCGGGGCAAGCGCGCGCGTGGATGGCTGGCAGTATTGCTGCCGGTTCTGCTGTTGCGCGCACTGATTCCGGTCGGCTTCATGCCCATGATCGGGCCGGATCACAGTATTCGTCTG
>JAXDQN010000285.1:0-2530 GCA_034667865.1 Gammaproteobacteria bacterium | reverse complement strand
CAAGCGCGATACCCGCTGCAATCAGACCGTATTCAATCGCGGTCGCACCCGATTGATCAGACAAAAACATCAAGAAACTACGCTTCACGCCTATCCTCCAGAGTTGTGTTGAACGTCTGCCGCGGGCCCGTAGATATACGGAGTCGATCTAAGGTTGTATAAATCGGAACTCCTAAATTTTAGTTATATTTTCCGTGAGATTGCACCTTCAAGTCGTGCACGCATACGTGCCGCTTTCGGGCTTGATGCCGGATTATTGCGGCATCGATGTTCTATTCGGAGACGCAGGTCCATGTGGAAGGTGGAACGAACGAGGCCCTGTATCCGGTGAGGCAGGACGGTTTCGACAATAGCAGCCACACCCCGAACAGGACCGCGATCAGCGCAACACTAAATCCCAGCCGCAGTTTCATGTCGGTCTCCCGTTTCCCGCCCAGCATATCATGGCTAGCGGCGATGATGGCAGCGCGGCCGGTCATCACCTCTGCCAAATCCGCTCATGATCGTTTCTCGGTCGCAAACCCGTAGATCAGCGCCAGCCGGTCCAGGCATTCGCGAAACCGTCGTGCAAGATAATCCAGCCAGCGCTGGCCGCGCAGTCCGCGCCGCTGGGTGATCTGCTCCATCGTCATCCCCAGGATCAGGATCTCATGCACCAGCGCCGAACCATCGGCGCCGAGCTCGCGCTCGACGCGGTTGAGGCGCAACACCGCCTTGCGCTGGCCTTCCGTGATCGGCTCGCGAAACTGCCCGCCATCGACATATTCCCTGCCAGGATCGACCGCCTGCGGGCCGCGCTCGGCCTTTTCCCAGTCGTCCTGAAACGAGCGCCCACCCTGATATTGCGCCTCGTCGATCTGGCGATGCGAATGCAGGCGGCCCAGCGGATCATTGCGCAGCGAGCGCAGCGTGACGATCTTGTCGCCGGGATCCAGACCCAGAGGATCGTCGACTTCGATCGCCGCGACGTCGGCGTTGCGCGGCAAATCGCGCGATCGCCGGTCGTGCACCTTTGCGGGGTTGTACGGTTTGTTGCGTTTTGCCCGTGCCAATTTGGATAGCTCCCTTGCAAGCGTAAAATCTCGAATGTTTGCCTTCAGCCGTTCGCCCTTACGTCGTTCGTTTGGCGAGGTAGGCCGCCAGTTCCGGGCTGACGGCGAGCCCGGGCTTTGCCGCCGCACTGCCCTCGCCTCCAGAAAGATTCTGGTGTGAGTGTGAATGTGAGTGGTCGACGGCTGCCGCAGCATGACCGGACGTCGGCGTAGCAATTGCCGGATATAGCGTGGACCTGGACAGCGCGGGCCTGGACCGCGCGCTGTTCTCCAGCTTCATGCGCGCCAGCGCCGACCCGATGCCGCCCTTTTGCCCGGCAATTGCCCGCTTGGCGGAAACGCGCATCATCTTCTCAAGCTCGGCGTCGATGCGCTTGTGTTTCCATCCGTCGTAGAAGAAATCCTGCAAGGTGGCGCGGTACTCGCACCATGTTCGCAGCGGCAGCTTGGCGATCTTGGAGAGTTGCCGGTCGTCGTCCTGCAGCTCGACCTTGAGCCAGTTATGCATCATCAGCAGCAGATAGGCCCCGTGCTGCATCGTGGTCAGGTGACCGGTGTCGCCGAGATAGTCACCGACATAAAGCGGCATCCAGGGACGATTCATACGGCACGGTCCTCCTTGTCGGGTCGCGCCAACATTTCGGCGCGCAACAATGCCGCGAGTTCGTGCCTGCGGGCCGAACCGGCTGATTGCAGCCGGATCAATGCGCGCAGATGCGCGATGCGATGGCGGCGCGGCAGCGGCTTCATCCGGCTCGTCATGATGGCAACAGGAGTGCTCATGCCGCCTCCACGATCCGCAGCGAGGCCGTGCTGGCGGCGCGTTCCGGCGCAGCCCCGGGGCCTCGCGTCAGATGGAAATGCGCCGCGCAGTAGCTGGAGTCCTCCCGCTGCGGATGCCCGCAGAAGGTGATGGCCTCCCCCTCCTCGTCGCCGCCATAGGGATAGCGGCAATCGCCGGGTTCGAGTTCGAGCAACGACACATGGCGTGGTTCGAGGTCGACGCAGCGGAGCTTTGGCGTCTCCACGCTCTCGAACACCGGCCCGAACCACCTCGATGCGGCGGCATAATGCTCGCGCAGCCGGCGCAGGCTTGGCTGCTGGTCCCTTGGCACCGGCGGGGTGCAATCCTCGGGCCGATCGGTGCCCGCAAGCCCCATGCGCTTGGCGCGGCCGATCGCGGCGTTGCGGGAATAAGCGGTGTTGAATTTGGCGTTGATGGCGCGTGCGATCGCCGAATAGGTCATGCCGAGGGCATGATACTCCCGCAGCGCGTCCGAATGAACGGACGCCCAGTTGGACGGTTCCATAGTTGATTTCCTGTTGTTTTTGTCGGCCTCGGCGCTTCCGTTAATTTCTGATATTCCGAAATCAAAGTCAAGTTTGATTTCGGATAATCGGAATTGCTATAATTTCTGAAATTCGGAAAACATGGCATATGCTAGACATCAGGTTGATCGAGCGGGGGCTGCAAAAAC
>JAXDQN010000284.1:0-3048 GCA_034667865.1 Gammaproteobacteria bacterium | reverse complement strand
GGCGCTGCGCGCCATCTGTCCGCCCTTGCCCACTTTCAATTCGATGTTATGAATCGTGCTGCCGACCGGAATGTGCCGCAACGGCATGGCATTGCCCGCCTTGATCGGCGCATCGGCGCCGGAGCGGATTTCATCGCCGGCCTTCACGCCCTTGGGCGCGAGGATGTAGCGGCGTTCGCCGTCTTTATAGAGGACCAGCGCCAGGTGCGAGGTGCGGTTCGGATCGTATTCCAAACGCTCCACGACGCCAGGGATGCCGTCCTTGTCGCGCTTGAAATCCACCAAACGGTAGCGCTGCTTGTGACCGCCGCCGATGTGGCGCGTGGTCTGGCGGCCCGAGTGGTTGCGCGCGCCGGTGCGATTCTTTTTGACGGTCAGCGACTCGAGCGGCCCGCCTTTGTGCAGGTGCGATCGATCGATTTTAACTACGAAGCGCGCGCCCGGAGAGGTCGGCTTCATCTTGATGAGTGCCATGGCCTATTAGATCCTTACTTCGCGGCGCCGGTGAAATCGATGCTCTGTCCGGTTTCGAGGCGGACATAAGCTTTCTTGAAGCCGTTGCGCTTGCCGGCGATGTTCTTGAAGCGCCGGGTCTTGCCCGGGCGGTTCAACAGATTGACGCCCTCGACCTTGACCTCGAACATCAATTCGACGGCTTGCTTCACTTCTGCTTTGGACGCATCGTCGCGCACGCGAAACACGTATTGGTTCGCCTTCTCTTGGACATTGGCGGCCTTTTCGGACACGTGCGGTTGAATCAGCACGGTCATGAGTCGTTCTTTATTCATTCGCGCCTCCGAGACGCTGATCCAGCAACTTCAAGGCGCCCACCGTGGCAATGACCTTGTCGTGCTTGATCAAGCTCAACGGATCAAGCGCGGCAACCGCCAGCACTTCCACGTACGGAATGTTGCGGGCGGCCAAGAACAACTTCTCTTCATAGGCCTCGACCAAAATCAGCGCGCGGCTCAGGCCGAATTCAGACAGCTTGCTGAGCAGCAGCTTGGTTCTAGGCGCCGTGAGTTCGATCGACTCGACCGCGTACAGGCGATCCGAGCGCACCAGTTCGGACACCATGGACTGCATCGCAGCGCGATACATCTTGCGATTCACTTTCTGCGAATAATCGCGGGGCCGCGCGGCGAAAGCCCGTCCGCCGCCCACCCAGATGGGGCTGCGAATCGATCCGGCGCGCGCCTGGCCCGTACCCTTCTGGCTCCAGGGCTTTTTGCCGCCGCCGCGCACTTCGGCACGGCTCTTCTGTTTCTTGGTGCCCGCCCGGCCGGCCGCCTGATAGGCGGTGACGACTTGGTGGATCAGCGCTTCGTTGTAGGCGCGGCCGAAGGCCACGTCGGACAATTGAATCTCGCTGGCGGGTTTAGCGTTTCGCAGCTGGACTTTCATGATTGATTACTTCCCGGCCTTGGGTGCGGGTTTCGGCGCGGCTTTCGCAGCACCCGGCTTCGCGGCGGCTACTTTATTCGGCATCAGTTTCTGACGACGTGCCTTGCCGGCGGCTTTGACGGAAGGCCGCACCACCACGCGCGAGCCCTCGGCGCCCGGCACGGCGCCGTAAATCAGCAGCAGGTTGCGAGCGACGTCGATTTCAACGATGTGCAGGTTTTCGATGGTGCGGTTGCGTACGCCCATGTGGCCCGACATGCGCTTGCCCTTGAACACGCGGCCCGGCGTCTGGCGCTGGCCGATCGAGCCCGGTGCGCGATGCGACACCGAGTTTCCGTGGGTCTTCATGCCGCCCGCGAAGTTGTGGCGCTTCATGGTGCCTTGGAAACCCTTGCCGACCGTGGTGCCTGTGACATCCACGACCTGGCCCACGGTGAACATATCGACCTTCAAGTCGCCGCCGGCGGCAAGAGCCTCGCCCTCGCCCTTCTTCAAGCGGAATTCTTGGGAGGTGTAGCCGGCCGCGACATTCGCTTTCGCGAAATGGCCGGCCAGGGCCTTGGGCACGCGCGACGGGCGGCGCGCGCCAATAGTCACTTGAACCGCGCGGTAACCGTCGGTTTTATCGTTTTTCACTTGAGTGATGCGATTCGGCAGAGCCTCGACCACCGTTACAGGAACGGTTACGCCGGCGTCCGTGAACACGCGGGTCATGCCGCATTTGCGGCCAACCAGACCAATGGTCATTGTCAATCCTCACAGCGGGACCCCTAAGGGTTGCCACGCATTTCGTTGCAACAGGCCAGCGGTTTGGACACTCGGACCCTACAGACCCTTGGGTAAGTAGCGTCGGCGCCACGCACTCCGACCTCTAAAATGGACGCGGGAGTATACCCGAATCCGGCTTAAACGCTAGTTCAGCTCGATTTGGGCGTCGACGCCCGCCGGCAGGTCCAGCTTCATCAGGGCATCCACGGTCTTATCCGTGGGGTTCAGGATGTCCAACATCCGCTTGTGTGTGCGGATTTCGAACTGGTCCCGCGCGTCCTTATCGCCATGGGGCGCCGTCAATACCGTAAAACGCTCCATTTTGATGGGCAGCGGCACGGGACCTTTGACGGTCGCGCCGGTGCGCTTGGCGGTATCGACGATTTCGCGCGCCGACTTGTCGATCAGGCGATGATCGAAAGCCTTCAGGCGAATACGGATGTTCTGATTAGCCATAAATAAACCAATTCCTACTTGGCGCCCCGCGCCATTTCACGGGTGGCGAATACTACGCTTTTTCATGCGCTCGCGCGCAACTTTCCATGCGCTCACGCGCAACAATTAACGGGGCCGCTGCGGCCCCGTCCATTAAAACAAGACTTAGGCGATAACCTTTGCCACCACGCCCGCACCGACGGTTTTGCCGCCCTCGCGGATGGCGAAGCGCAGGCCCTGTTCCATGGCGATCGGGGCGATCAGCTCCACCACGATCTTGATGTTGTCCCCCGGCATGACCATCTCGGTGCCCGCCGGCAACTCTACCGCCCCCGTCACATCGGTGGTGCGGAAGTAGAACTGCGGCCGATAGCCCTTGAAGAACGGCGTATGGCGGCCACCCTCTTCCTTCGAGAGCACATACACTTCTGCCTCAAACTT
>JAXDQN010000283.1:0-4605 GCA_034667865.1 Gammaproteobacteria bacterium | reverse complement strand
CGAGGGCAGCAACCTGTCCTGCGAAGTGCCGATCACCTTCACCACGGCGGCGCTCGGCGGGTCGGTGGAAGTGCCGACCCTGAATGGCGAAGTGATTTTGAAGATTCCCACCGAGACCCAGTCGGGCAAGGTATTTCGCGTGCGCGAGAAGGGCGTGCGGCCGGTGCGAGGCGGCGCGCCCGGCGATTTGTTCTGCCGCGTCGTGGTCGAGACCCCGGTGGGGCTGGACTCGGCGCAAAAAGAGCTGCTGCGCAACTTCGAAGCCACATTGGCGCACGGTAAGCATCAGCCACGCGAGCGCACCTTCTTCGAGGGTGTGAAGAAGTTCTTCACGGACGCCGACTAGGTGGCGGCTTTGCCCATCGCGGTGTTCGGCATCTCCGGACGCATGGGGCAATCCCTGATTCGAGCCCTGCGCGAGGATGCTTCGCTGGTTTTGAGCGGCGCAGTGGCCTCGCCCGGCAGCCAGAGCCTGGGCAAGGAGGCGGCCGGCGACGGGGCTGCCACCGGCGTCCTGACCACGGCCGACGCGCACGCCGGGCTGCGCGGCGCCCAGGTGGCGCTGGATTTCAGCCAAGCCGGCGCGGTGCTGGAGCATGCGCGCGCCTGCGCCGCGGCCCACGTGCCGCTGCTCATCGGCGTCACCGGCTTCGATGCGGCGACGCGCACCGAACTGCAGCTGATCGCCCGCCAGATCCCGCTGCTGCTGGCGCCCAATACCAGCGTGGGCGTAGGCGTGCTGAACGAATTGGCGGCGCTCGCGGCCAAGACTCTGGGAGTGGGCTACGATGTCGAAATCGGCGAGGCGCACCACCGCGGCAAGCGCGATGCGCCCTCCGGCACGGCGCTCAAATTAGGCGAGACCGTGGCAGAGGCCCGGGGCCAAGATTTCGGCGCGGTGGCGGCTTATGACAGGACTACGGCGCCCCAGGCGCGCGCGGCCGGGAGCATCGGGTTTTCGGTGCTGCGGGCTGGGGATCTCATCGGCGAACACACCGTGACCTTTGCCGCGGCCGGCGAGCGGATCGAGATCATCCACCGGGCCACGGACCGGATGATTTTTGCCCGCGGGGCGCTGCGGGCTGCCCAGTGGCTGGTGCTGGGGCGGCCGCCGGGACTTTATGGCATGCAGGATGTCTTGGGGTTGTAGAAGGCATGGACAGCACCTCTCGGCATCGTTAATATTCGCGCCCGGAAACTGATCGCGAATTAACCCATAAAGCGGGAGACGTTCTAAGAGCGCCTCCCGCTTTGCGCATCTGCGGCAATGCCGTAATGCAAAGCGAGGAACCGGAGTGTCGACCCCTGCAGTGCTAGCTCTCGAAGATGGCACCGTGTTCCGAGGCGTCTCAGTAGGCGCAAAAGGCAACACGACAGGTGAAGTGGTTTTCAATACGGCCATGACCGGGTACCAGGAGATCCTCACCGACCCCTCGTACTGCCGCCAGATCGTTACCCTGACCTATCCCCACATCGGCAACACCGGCACCACGCCCGAAGATTTGGAGTCCGGCGCGGTGTACGCGTCCGGCTTGGTGATCCGTGACTTGCCGCTGCTGCATTCCAACTGGCGCGCCACCGAGTCGCTGCAAAGCTTCCTGCTCCGCTGCAAGGTGGTGGCCATAGCCGATATCGATACGCGCAAATTGACCCGGGTGCTGCGCGAGAAGGGCGCGCAATCGGGTTGCATCATGACCGGCGAGAGCATCGATGAAAACGCCGCGGTGCGCGCCGCGAAAAAGTTTCCCGGCTTAAAGGGCATGGACTTGGCCAAGGTGGTGTCCACCAAGAAAATCTATCAGTGGAACGACGGGCTGATCTGGAAGAGCGCCGCCAAACCGCCGCGGCCGCAAAGCCGGCTGCATGTGGTGGCCTACGATTTCGGGGTGAAGCGCAACATCCTGCGCATCCTCGCCGAGCATGGCTGTCGCATGACGGTAGTGCCTGCACAAACGCCTGCAGATCAAGTACTTGCGATGAGTCCTGATGGTATTTTCTTAGCTAATGGTCCGGGCGATCCTGAGCCCTGCGACTACGCCGTCATGGCGATTCAGAAATTCCTGGAGACTGACATTCCGATTTTCGGCATCTGTTTGGGCCACCAGTTATTGGGGCTGGCGAGCGGCGCGAAGACCGTGAAAATGAAGTTCGGTCATCACGGCGCGAATCATCCGGTGCTGGAAGTCGACTCCGGCAAAGTGCTGATCTCCAGCCAGAATCACGGCTTTGCCGTGGACGAAGCCACGCTGCCGAACACGCTGCGCGTCACGCATCGATCGTTGTTCGACGGCACGTTGCAGGGTGTGGCACGCACCGATAAGCCGGCATTCAGCTTCCAGGGACATCCGGAAGCCAGTCCGGGGCCGCATGATTTGCGGCTGTTGTTCGAGCACTTCATGTACCTGATGGTGAAGCGTGTGCAGGCCAATTCGCGCGGCCGCAACTCCGTCAAACCAAAAGCGGCGGAAGGCTAGTGCCGAAGCGTACCGACCTTGAGAGCATCCTGATCATCGGCGCAGGACCGATCATCATCGGTCAGGCCTGCGAGTTCGACTATTCTGGAGCTCAAGCGTGTAAGGCTCTGAAAGAAGAGGGATATCGCGTCATCCTGGTGAACTCAAACCCGGCCACCATCATGACCGACCCGGAGACGGCCGACGCCGTTTACATAGAGCCCATCAACTGGCGCACGATCGCCCGCATCATCGAGAAGGAACGTCCCACGGCGCTGCTGCCCACCATGGGCGGACAGACGGCCCTGAACACCGCGCTCGATCTGGTGCGCGAAGGCGTTTTGGATAAATTCAATGTCGAGATGATCGGCGCCTCGCAGCGTGCCATCGACATGGCCGAAGACCGCGAGCTGTTCCGCCGCGCCATGGCGGACATCGGCCTCGAGACCGCGCGCGCCCGCATCGCCCACAGCATGGAAGAGGCCCTGGCGGTGCAGGCCGAGATCGGCTTCCCCACGGTGATCCGGCCCTCCTTCACGTTGGGCGGCAGCGGCGGCGGCATCGCCTACAACCGCGAAGAGTTCGAAGCCACCGTGGCGCGCGGCCTGGATGCCTCGCCCACCAACGAGGTGCTGCTGGAAGAGTCGGTGCTGGGCTGGAAAGAGTACGAAATGGAAGTGGTGCGCGACCACGACGACAACTGCATCATCGTCTGCTCCATCGAGAACATCGATCCCATGGGTGTGCACACCGGCGACAGCATCACGGTGGCGCCGGCGCAGACTCTGACCGATCGCGAGTATCAGCGGCTGCGCGATGCCTCGATCGCCGTGCTGCGCAAAATCGGTGTGGACACCGGCGGTTCCAACGTGCAGTTCGCCATCAATCCCGATGACGGCCGGGTGCTGGTGATCGAGATGAATCCGCGCGTGTCGCGCTCCTCGGCGCTGGCCTCCAAAGCCACGGGTTTTCCCATTGCCAAGATCGCCGCCAAGCTGGCCATCGGCTACACCTTGAACGAACTGAAGAACGACATCACCGGCGGCGCCACCCCGGCCTCGTTCGAGCCGACGATCGACTACGTTGTGACTAAGATCCCAAGGTTCACCTTCGAGAAGTTTCCCGGCGCCAACACCCGGCTGACCACCCAGATGAAATCGGTGGGCGAGGCCATGGCCATCGGCCGCAGTTTCCAGGAATCGATGCAGAAGGCCCTGCGCAGCCTCGAGACCGGACTGGATGGCTTCTCCGAGCAGGTGAGCCTGCCCTTGAGCGATGAGGCCTCTGAGAAGCTGTCCTACGAGCTGCGTTGGCCGGGACCGAATCGCATTCTGTATGTGGCCGATGCGTTCCGCGCCGGCTGGACATTGGCGCAGGTGTTCGACGCCACCAAGATCGATCCCTGGTTCTTATCGCAGATCGAGGATCTGCTGCGCGAGGAGGCACAACTCGCCGCCGAGGGATTCGAAAGCCTGGAATTGCCGCGCCTGCGGCAGCTGAAGCGCAAGGGCTTTTCCGACGCGCGCATCGGCAAACTCGTCGGCCGCGATGAAAACGCCGTACGCACCAAGCGGCGCAAACATGGCTTGCATCCGGTGTACAAACGGGTCGATACCTGCGCGGCCGAATTCTCAACTTCCACGGCCTACATGTATTCCACCTACGAGGAGGAATGCGAAGCCAATCCGACCGCCAGGCGCAAGATCATGATCCTGGGCGGCGGACCGAACCGCATCGGCCAGGGCATCGAGTTCGATTATTGCTGCGTGCACGCCGCCATGGCGTTGCGTGAAGACGGCTTCGAAACCATCATGGTGAATTGCAATCCGGAAACGGTTTCCACCGACTATGACACCTCGGATCGGCTGTATTTCGAGCCGCTGACTTTCGAAGATGTCATGGAAATCATCGAGAAGGAAAAGCCCGAGGGCGTCATCGTGCAGTACGGCGGACAGACGCCGCTGAAACTGTCGCGCGCCCTGGCCGCGGCCGGCGCGCCCATCATCGGCACCACGCCGGACAGCATCGATGTGGCCGAAGATCGCGAGCGCTTCCAGAAACTGGTGAGCAGCCTGAAGCTCAAGCAGCCGGCCAATGCCACCGCGCGCGCCGAGGCGCAGGCTGTGCTCATGGCCAAGGAAGTGGGCTTCCC
>JAXDQN010000282.1:0-3944 GCA_034667865.1 Gammaproteobacteria bacterium | reverse complement strand
CCACTTTGTGTACCAATGTCGGGAAGCTTATTCGCCTAGATTCACCGGAATCTGCGAAATCGTAGGCGATTTCGCAAAATTGGCGGAGAGGGTGAGATTCGAACTCACGTGCCGGAATTACCCGACCATCCGATTTCGAGTCGGCGCCGTTATGACCACTTCGGTACCTCTCCGGTTAACTTAACAATTGCCCTATTTGCTTAACTATTCACGGCATTTTTTCACGGCGTTTACTTAAGCAAAATTTAGTTGTGATGCGCTTGCCAAGCGGGCCAGAAACCCATTTGTCAAGAGTTCGCAACAAGAAATAAAGGGTTATTCTAGCGCATCGGAATAGGGCTCGCCTCAAAAACAGAACCGGCCCTGCCTCACACGGGATATCAAACGTTCACACCGTGCGCAAATTGAACATACAAGAAACTTGGCGGCGTTGGAGCAAGCTCACGATAGCGGCAACTGCTGTTACGTTGCTGAGCAGCTACACCCCGCTTCCCAGCACGATCGACCAAATCAAGATTTTGGGCGAGCTGCGCGTGGTGACCCGCACCGGGCCACTGGCATTCTATCGTGGCCTGGATGATGCTCCGGAAGGCCCGGAATATGAGCTCGCGCGGCGCTTTGCGGACGAGCTGGGCGTGAAGCTGAAAATCACGCCGCTGCGCAGTTATGCAGACATCTATGCTGCCCTGAACTCGGGCCGTGCGCACCTGGCGGCCGCCGGCCTGAAGGTCCCCCTGAAAGCCATTGCGGGCATCGAATTTGGCCCCGCTTATCAGCATGTGCGCGAGCACCTGATTTATCGACGCGGCGCGTTGCGGCCCGGCTCGCTGGCCGACATCGGCAACGCAGACCTGGAGATTGCCGCCGGCAGCTCGCACGCACAGGCGCTGCAGATTGCGCGCAATTCCATGCCCGATCTGGTGTGGGTGGAGAATTCCAGCACCGACTCTCAAGCGCTGCTCGACGGCGTTGCGGATGGCAGCATCGATTACACCATTGCGGATTCGACTGAATTTGCGCTGGCACATGATGCACACCCGGAATTGCGCATCGCCTTCGATTTTCCCGGCAGCCCGTCCCTTGCGTGGGCAGCAAGCGACCGCGATCGAGGATTCGGCCGGGATCTAAATCAATACTTTGCGCATTTAAACGGTGATGGCGAATTGGCGGCCATCGTCAAGCGCTACTACGGACGCACCGAAGATGCCGAGCTGGCCTCCGAGCGGGGCTTTATGCGCCATTTGCAGAGTCGCCTGCCGCTATACAAGGAATGGTTCGTCGAAGCCGCCGAACAAAGCAGCCAGGACTGGCGCCTGTTGGCCGCCATCGGCTATCAGGAATCGAAATGGAATCCAAGTGCCGCCTCCTCAGCGGGTGCCCGCGGCCTGATGCAGCTCACCTCGGAAACGGCGACCGAAATCAATGTGACCAATCCCTCCGATGCACGTCAGAGCATTTTTGGCGGCGCCCGCTACTTTCGCCAGGTATACGAAAAGATTCCGACGCACGTGCCGGAGCCTGATCGCACCTGGTTCGCATTGGCGGCATACAACATTGGCTATGGGCACGTCGAGGATGCGCGGGTACTTGCGCAGAAAGCGGGACGCGACCCGGATTCCTGGCAAGACGTGCGTGAATTCCTGCCCCTGCTGGAACAGGAACGCTGGTACACGAAAACCGAAAACGGCTACGCCCGCGGCTGGGAGCCGGTGCGCTATGTGGACAATGTGCGCAGCTATCGCGACCTGCTCGAATGGGCGTGGGGCGACGGCCCCAACGCAGCCTCGCTGAACTAGCGTCGGCTCTCGAAGAACTGCTTGAGCAGCGCGGTCGACTCATCGCTGCACACGCCGCCGAATGCATCGATGCCCTGCGCCAGCCGCGTCTCGCGTGGCAGATCGAGCACACTGCCGCAGGCCCCCGCTTTCAAATCCCAGGCGCCAAACACCACCCGCGCCACCCGCGCCGTGATCAGCGCGCCCATGCACATCGCGCACGGCTCCAGCGTGGCGTACAGCGTGGTGCCGCTTAGCCGATAGTTCGCCAAGCGCTGCGCGCCGGCGCGCAGCGCCATGATTTCGGCGTGCGCAGTCGGATCGTGGAGGGCGACCGGTTGATTCCAGCCCTCGCCGATAACCTCACCGCTGTGGACCAATATGGCGCCCACCGGCACCTCGCCTTGATTGCCCGCGCGCTGCGCCAACTGCAATGCCAGGCGCATGAAATGACTGTCGTTCACGACGCTCATGCGAAGTAGCGCACGGCGAATATACCGAGGTACACCGCCAATAAGGCGGCGGCGCTCAAACCCAGCGAGTGATGAATGCCGATGCTGGCGCCCAGCAGGCCGACGCTCAATCCACTGAAGGTACGCAGTCCGCTCGACGCCATCGCAAACACGCCAATGACCCGGCCGCGAATCGCGGCCGGCGCATTTAACTGCACCAGCGACTGCGCCATGGAATTGAAGCCTAATTCGACGAAGCCGGCGATGAACAACAGTGGTATCGCAATCGCGTAGACACTGGCCTGCGCGAATCCGGCGAGCGCGCAGCACCAAATCATCGCCAAAATGAACGCGCCGCGCACACTCGGCGGCAGCAGGCCGCGGCTTTCCAAAATAATGCCGGCGGCAAGCCCCCCCGCCGCGTCAGCGGCGAGCAGCGCGCCGTAGGCAAAGCCGGCGTGGCCGTGCCCTAAGTCCGCCGCGAAGCCGGGCATCTGCGCCTGGTAGGCATTGCCGATGAAGAATGCAGAAGTCCCGATCATCACTGTCATCGACGACAGCACGGGATTTTTTGCCACCACCCGGATGGTGGCCCAGATGTCGGCAAGCCCGCGCAGGCGCTGCGGCGGGTTCGTAGTACCCGCCGGCCGTGGTGCATAGGGCGCCTTGATCAACCAGACGAACATGGGCAAGTAAATCAGCGCGTTGATAAAGATGCCCCAGGTCGGCCCGAACAGCGGCAGCAGCAAACTGGCGCCGATCATCGGCCCGAGCAGAAATGCCAGGTACCGACCCGTGGCTGTGAGTCGCACGGCGCTCGGCAACTCCTCGACCCCGACGATGTTGTGGATCAGCAGCTGGGACGCCGGCGACCAAATGACGCCTGCCAGACCATGCACGATGAGCAAAACCATGGCTTTCCATTGCTGGGTCGAGTCGGTGGCGAACATGATGCCCCAGCAAATCGACACCCCCATGAACATCAGCATGCTGATCTGGATCAGCCGACGGATATCGAAGCGGTCCGCCAACCCGCCGGAGTAGCCGGCCAACAGCAGGTACGGTACCCAATGGGAAACCACCGCGAACGCCAGCAAAGCCGGTGAGTGGAATTTCTGGAAAATGACCCAGTACGAGATTACATGCTCGATATTGTCGGCCATCATTGCGGCGCTGGCGCCGAACCAGAATATTCGAAAATCTCGATTGCCGAACGAGGCAAAGGCGCGGCGTTTAGGGGTAGTCAATGGGACGAAAAGCCTTGGTCGCAGGGATGGCCGTGATTGTAACGGAATCCAACCGCAGCCTGGCTCCCAAGGCCTTAAAACGAAGTCGACGGTCGCGGCGATCAGTAGAATGGTTCGCTGGCTGGCAATTGAAAGACAATAAAGAGGTTTCATGCGCGGACTAATGCTGCTCTTGGCGTGCGCGATAGGCGGATCCGCATTCGCTGACGAGGGCATGTGGACCTTCGATAACTTCCCGATCCCAGCCGTCAAACAAACCTACGGGGTCGATATCACGCCCGCGTGGCTCGACCATGTACGCCTCTCGACCGTACGTCTGGCAAATTGCTCGGCGTCCTTCGTCTCCTCCGAAGGGCTGATTCTGACCAATCACCACTGCATTACGCAGTGCCTGGCGGAAATGACTTCGAAGGACAAAAGTCTCATGGAGTCAGGATTCTCCGCCGCAGCTCGCAAAGATGAACCGCGCT
>JAXDQN010000281.1:0-3550 GCA_034667865.1 Gammaproteobacteria bacterium | reverse complement strand
GTGCAGTCGCCCCCGCACCTGTGGCGCCGCCGGCCGCGCCGCCGCCGGCCGCGCCGCCCGTGCGTGCGGGGCGCGTGATGGCCTCGCCCGCGAACCGGCGCCGCGCGCACGAAGCCGGCATCGATCTGGCAACCGTGGCGGGTTCCGGACCCGGCGGGCGAATCGTACGCAGCGACTTGGAGTCTGCAGTGGGATCGCCGCAGCGCGCGCCCCGGCCCGTCGATGCCGGACCGGAGACCACCGAGATCAAAGTCATTGGTTTGCGCCGCCTAATCGCCGAACGGATGAGCGAGTCGAAGCGCAATATCCCGCACTTTGCCTACGTCGAAGAAGTCGATGTCACCGAACTCGACGCACTGCGGGTGCATTTGAACAATGCGCGCCCAAAAGAAGCGGGTTCGTTGAGTCTGTTGCCCTTCGTCGTGGTCGCGCTGACCCGGGTGCTGGAATCATTTCCCCAGTGCAATGTGCTGTACGACGCCGCGCGCGGCGTGCTGGTACGCCACCGCGCCGCCCATGTGGGCATCGCCACCCAGACGCCCGATGGCTTGAAAGTGCCGGTGATTCGCAATGCCCAGGCATTGGGTATTTGGGAGGTGGGCGGCGAGATTCGGCGCTTGGCCGAACGCGCGCGCAACAACAAAGCGAGCCGCGAGGAGTTGACCGGATCCACGATCACCGTGACGAGTTTGGGCAAATTGGGCGGCATCGCCTCGACGCCCATCATCAACGCGCCCGAGGTCGCCATTATTGGCTTGAACAAGGCCGTGGAGCGTCCCGTGGTCCATCACGGTGCGGTGGCCGTCCGCCGCATCATGAATCTGTCATCGTCCTTCGATCACCGCTTCGTGGATGGTTACGACGCAGCAGCCATGATTCAAGCGCTGAAAGAACTGCTCGAACATCCGGCAATGATTTTTATCCCCAAGGTCCATCACTCATGACTTCACAACCGCAACGACCCGCATTCGGCACAGTGCTCACCTCTCACATGGCGCTGACCACCTATCAGGACGGCAAATGGAGCCCTGCCGAGCTCAAGCCGGTGGCGCCCCTGCAGCTGAGTCCGGCGGCGCATGTGCTGCACTATTCGAGCACTTGCTTCGAGGGATTCAAGGCTTTTCGTCAAGCCGACGGCTCGATTCATGTGTTTCGCATGGATCGCCATATTCAGCGCATGCGTCAGAGCGCGCGGCAGTTGGTGCTGCCCGAGCCCGATGCCAAGCAGCTGGCGGACATGGTGCGCGCGCTGATCGATCGCAGCCGCGACGCGGTACCGGAAGCGCCCGGCGCGTTGTACCTGCGCCCCATCATTTTCGGCACCACCGCCAACATCGGCGCGGCCGCTACGCCGGCGACCGAAGCCACGTTGATGGTGCTGGCCAGTCCGGTGTGGGACTACTTCGCCGGCGGCATGAAGCCGCTGCGCATTCTGGTCGATGACGTGAATACCCGCTCGGCGGCGCAGATGGGCATGGTTAAAACCGGCGGTAACTACGCGGCTGCGTTGGGCCCCACGTTGGCCGCCCGAGCCAAGCATCAAGCGGATCAAGTGCTGTTCTGTCCGGGTGGCGAAGTGCAGGAAACCGGCGCCGCGAATTTCTTTCTGATCCGCCAGGGTGAATTGCTGACCCGCAGCCTCGATAGCACTTTCTTGCACGGGGTGACGCGCGATTCCTTGCTGACCATGGGCCGTGATATGGGATACGCGGTGTCGGAGCGCGTGTTCAGCGTGAAGGAAATGCTGGAGTGGGCTCGCACCGGCGAGGCAGCGCTGTCCGGCACAGCAGCTGTGCTGGCCGGGGTCGGCACGTTGATTCACCAGGGCACGGAATACAAGGTGGGCAGCGGCGAAGTCGGCCCGCTGACCCGGGCATTGCGCGCCCAATTGGTGTCGATCCAACAGGGTGAGGTAGCCGATAAGCACGGCTGGCTAGAGAAGGTCTAGCCCCGCCGCGCCCGGGAAACGACCGCGCCAGGAGTGCTAGTACTCCTCGCGGTCGTCCTCGTCCTCGTCGTCATCATCGTCGTCGTCTTCGTCGTCCTCATCCTCGTCCCAGTCGTCGTCCTCATCCTCGTCGTCCGCGTCCTTTTCCGCTTTCGAGCCTGACCAGCCTTCCGGCTCACCGGTAAGCTCCAAGTCCAACTCAGCCCAATCGTCGATGTCCAGCTCTTCAGTATCACCGTCGAGATGCTGAATCTCGATGGTTTCTTTGTCCTCATCAACCTTGAGCACGTGGAACGTTTCGTCGTTCTCCAAGTCCTCATACCACTGCCCGACGGTCGGTTCGTACTCTCTGCCCACTTGCGGTCGTCCTTCTTTTGATCTGCGCTGGAAACTTGAGAGGCGAATATTAGGTGAGGCTCCTTACCCAAGTAAATGGCAATATTGATGTCATGACCGCCGCAGACCGCAAAGACGCCGCTCGCCGATTTACCGAAGCCAAGCGCGTGGTGGTAAAGGTTGGTTCGGCACTGTTGGTGGATGGCGACAAGGGGAGGCTGAACCGAGCCTGGCTGGAGAGCTTTACCGAGGATGTCGCGGCTTATCGTAAACGCGGCTTGGAGATTATCCTGGTTTCCTCGGGGGCCATTGCGCTCGGCCGACGGCATCTGAACCTATCGGCCGGCAAACTAAAACTGGAAGAAAGCCAAGCTGCCGCCGCGGTTGGCCAAATTCGACTGGCGCATGCTTATAAAGAGCTGCTCGATGCGCATGAGATCACGGTGGCGCAGATCTTGCTTACCTTGGGCGATACCGAACAACGTCGACGCTATTTGAACGCCCGCGGGACATTGAATACGTTGTTGGCGCTCGGCGCGGTGCCCGTGATCAACGAAAACGACACGGTGGCAACCGCCGAGATTCGTTACGGCGACAACGACCGGCTGGCGGCTCGGGTGGCGCAGATGGTGGGCGCCGATTGTCTGATTCTACTGTCGGACATCGACGGGCTCTATACCGCGGACCCCGCGCTGGATCCGGATGCACAATTCATCGCCAAGGTGTTGGAAATAACGCCGGCCATCGAAGCCATGGCCACCGGCTCGGGCAGCGACATGGGATCGGGCGGCATGCAAACGAAAATTGCCGCGGCCAAGATCGCGGTGTCGGCCGGCTGTCATCTGTGCATTGCCAAGGGCGCCGATCAGCATCCCTTGCGGCGCATCGAGGACGGCGCCCGCTGCACCTGGTTCGTGCCTTCCTCAACGCCTATGGCGACACGCAAACAGTGGATTGCAGGCACACTCAAGCCGGCCGGGGCGATTGCCGTAGACGATGGAGCGGTTCGGGCCCTGATGACTGGCAAGAGCCTGCTTCCAGCCGGGGTGACCCGTGCCCTGGGACGCTTTGACCGCGGCGATACCGTGAGCATCATCGGGCCCGATGGGACCGAGGTGGCACGCGGCATTTGCGCGTATTCGGACACCGATGCGGCCCGCATCATCGGCCGCAAGTCGGCCGATATCGAGAAGGCGCTGGGGTTTCGGGGCCGCGATGAAATCGTGCATCGCGACGATCTGGTGTTGCTGAGAATTCTGTGAGCGG
>JAXDQN010000280.1:0-2703 GCA_034667865.1 Gammaproteobacteria bacterium | reverse complement strand
GATCAGCGGCGAACCGACCGCGACCTTGTCGCCGGCGGCGCCCGTCACCGATATTACCTTTCCACTGACGGGCGCCGGCACTTCTACGGCCGCCTTGTCGGTCATGACCTCGACGATGACCTGATCTTCGGTGACGGTATCGCCGGGTTTCGCGTGCCAGGCGACGATTTCAGCATCGACAGTGCCTTCGCCCAAGTCCGGCATTTTGAAAATAAACTGGCTCATGCGGGCTCCAGGACCGCGTTCAGCGCTCGTATCACGCGTGCTTGTCCGGGGAAATACTCCCATTCGAACGCATGCGGATACGGGGTGTCCCAGCCGGTGACCCGTTGAATCGGCGCTTCCAGGTCCCAGAAGCATTCTTCCTGGACGATGGAGAGAATCTCCGCACCGAAGCCGGAGAAGCGTGTGGCTTCGTGCGCCACCACGCACCGCCCGGTCTTCCTCACCGACGTGCAAATGGTGTCGACATCCAGCGGCACCAGCGAGCGCAGATCGATGATCTCGGCATCGACGTTCATGGCCGCCGCCGCCGCCGCGGCCACGTGCACCATGGTGCCGTAGCTGACGATGGTCACGGCCGAGCCTTCACGCACGATATCCGCCTTACCCAACGGCACGGTGTAGTAGCCGCCGTCGACCTGACCTTTCGGATGAGCGCTCCAAGGAACCGCAGGCTTGCCCGGATCGCCGTCGAAAGGGCCGTTGTACAGCCGTTTCGGTTCGAAGAACACCACCGGATCATCGTCCTCGATGCAGGTGATCAGCAAGCCCTTGGCATCGTAAGGATTGGAGGGCATGACCACTTTGATGCCGCTGACATGCGTGAAGATCCCTTCGGGACTTTGCGAGTGGGTTTGTCCGCCGCGTATGCCGCCGCCGCAGGGCGTGCGGATGGTCACAGGGGCGAAGAACTCGCCCGCGCTGCGATAACGAATTCGCGCCAGTTCGCTGACGATCTGGTCGAAGCCCGGATAGATGTAATCGGCGAATTGAATCTCGGCCACCGGGCGCAAGCCATTGACAGCCATGCCAATGGCGGCTGCCACGATGCCGCCTTCGGCAATCGGCGTATCAAGCACGCGGTTCTCGCCATACTTGCGCTGCAGGCCTTCGGTGGCACGGAACACGCCGCCGAAATAGCCAATGTCCTCGCCCATCAACACCACCGACGGGTCACGCTGCATCATGATGTCCATGGCGGAGTTCAAGGCCTGAATCATGTTCATGTTGGCCATGCCTTACTTCCTCTCCGCGCGCATCAGCGCTTGCTGCTTCTTCAGATGCTCAGGGATCTCCTTGAATACATCCTCGAACATCAAATCGGAGTTCAGCCGCGGTCCTTCGCTCATCGTGCCGAAGGTCGCCGCTTCCTTCCAACTGGAGTTCACCAGCGCCTCGAGTTCAGCGCTTAAAGTCAGGTGGCGCTGCTCCGACCATTCGCCGATTTTGATCAGATGTTGCTTCAAGCGCAGGATCGGATCGCCCAACGGCCAGTGCTCCTGATCATCCTTGGCGCGATAGCGCGCGGGATCGTCGCTGGTGGAATGCGCGGCGGCGCGGTACGTCACCAACTCGATCAGCGTGGGACCTGAACCCGTGCGCGCCCGCTGCGCCGCCCACTGCGTCACCGCATGTACGGCCAGAAAATCATTGCCGTCGACGCGAATGCCGGCCATGCCGTAACCCGGTCCGCGCGCCGCGAAGGAGCGCTGTTCGCCGCCCGCATAGCCCTGAAACGTGGAGATGGCCCACTGATTGTTCACCACATTGAGAATGACCGGCGCTTGATACACCGATGCAAACAACAGCGCGTGGTGAAAATCCGCTTCGGCGCTGCTGCCCTCGCCGATCCAACTGGCCGCAACATGGTCCTCACCCTTGATGGCGGCGGCCATGGCCCAGCCCACGGCTTGGGGAAATTGCGTCGCCAAGTTGCCGGAGATTGAAAAAATATTCCCCGGCTTGGAGTGGTACATCACCGGCAATTGCCGGCCCTTGCACATGTCCTTGGTGTTGGAGAGCAACTGGCTCATCAGATCGAGCAGAGGAATGCCGCGCGCAATCTGCAAACCCTGATTGCGGTAGGACGGAAACAACATGTCGCCGGGACGCAGCGCCATGCACTGCGCCACCGACACCGCCTCTTCACCCAAAGAACGGATGTAAAAGGAAATCTTTCCGGCGCGCTGAGTCCGTTGCATCCGATCGTCGAAGATCCGGGTCAGCAACATGTGCCGCAAGCCGATTTGCAGGTCCGAGGGATCCAAGTGCGGATGCCAGGGTCCCGCGGCCTTGCCCCCGTCGTCCAGAACGCGCACGAGTTCCGTCGACAGAAAGGCAATGTCCCGGGCGCGCGCATTGATATCCGGCCGCGAAACCGCTCCGGCCGGCGCTAGGTGCACGTAGCTGAAATCCGGCGCTTCGCCAGGCCGCGCGGGTGCCTGCGGCAGATGCAAACGAGACCGGCTCTTCATGGTTCCCCCCAAGTCGCCCGACCAGCCGCCAATCTACGTCCGCACGCCGCCCGATGTTGCATTCATTAGGAGGAGTCCCGATAATTCGGTATGTACATTCCGATTTCCCACATTTGATGGAACATTCCAACCGACCCACCCTGGATCGACTCGATCTGCGGTTATTGGACGTTCTGCAAAGGAGCGGGGCGCTCTCGGTCGCGGACGTCGCGTCACGGCTGAAATT
>JAXDQN010000279.1:0-3428 GCA_034667865.1 Gammaproteobacteria bacterium | reverse complement strand
CTGCTCAAGCAGAAAAATCGGCATGGCCATGACGCCGAGGCCAGCACGCACGACTTGAATGGCGGTCGCCACCGAGTACACGCAGTCGAGCCGAATGCTGCCGCCGCGCGAAGGCACATCGACGATTCCATACTTGGCGAAGTATTCGCGCACGATGGCATGCCCCGAGCTGGTCTTCGCCTGCATCATTACGGGCAGACGGGATAGTTCGACGACGTCGATCGAGCGAGCGCAGTCGAAGTGCCTCGGATTTGCCAGCCAATAGGCGCCCAACGAACAAACGGGGCGGCATTCAATATTCGGCTCATTGATCGGACCAAGAACGAACACGAGGTCCATTCGCCCTTCCTTGAGTTCATGCACGAGATGGTCCGTGGTACCGGTAGCAATCTCCAACACCGCTGTCGGCATGCCCGTGCGGATAGTCTCGAGAAATCCCGGCAGCCAAGATAGTGTTACAAGCTCGATCACGCCGATGCGCAGCGGTCCCTGTGATTCGTGGTCCGCCGCCACCATCCGCTCCATCTCGGTTTCCAGTTCCACGATGCGTTCGGCGTGTCGCAGGATTCGGCGTCCGGCCGCGGTCAGTTCGAACGTCCTCTTGCTACGATCGTACAGCTCGACACCCATGAGCAGCTCGAGCTTTTGGATCCGGCTGGAGACCGCAGGCTGAGTGGTATTGAGCTTCTCAGCGGTGCGGCTGAAGCTTTTTAGGCGATTAAGCCAGACAAACGTCTCAAGAAATCGTATGTTCATCCTGGACCTTGAGTCCCGGCATCGCGGTAATTCTCGCCGCGCTCGTTCCACGCCAGGATGTTACAAGCAACACAACCGATGCGCACACCGCGACTATGGCACATGCAGTGCCCAATTCGGCAACCGCAATACGAAGACCGCTGACGCGCGCCGTCCCTTGGGCCAGAAACCCGACAATTGCCGGTCCGACGCCAAGGCCGAACAGGTTGATGACGAGCACGTACACAGACGACACGCGTGAGCGCGCGCTCCTTGACGTACGCAGTTGAATCAAGGCCGGAACTGCGCCAATCGGCAATCCCGTGGCGAAATGGATCACGCTCAGAATGACAAGCAATGAGATCCACTTGTCGCACCAGGACAAGGTGAACACCAGAGGCAGGACTATCGCGCTGGACGCGAGGGGTACCCAGCAGTAGCCGGCATGGCGGTCGCGCGCGTGCAGATAGTCACCCAGCCAGCCTCCGAACAATAGTCCAGCTCCGCTCGCAATCAGCACCAGCATTCCGTAGATTGTGCCGGCGCCGGCTACACTGCGCTGAAATTCGCGCACCATCACTGAGGGCATCCAGGACAGTAGCGCGTAGTTGACTGTCAGTATTCCCGACATTGCTGTGAACAGCAACAGGTAGAACCTTGGGTTGGTGGCAAACGCGCCGGCGAGACCCGTCGGTTCGACCGCGGCGGTGGATGGCGGCGTTATTGCTTCGACAGAATGTGGCCCCGCACTTTGCGCAGGTACCGAAGACCGGAACGCGGCTCGGATGCCGCGGGCGGGCTCAGGGATAGTCGCCAGCAGCGGCAACAGAACTATGCCCGGAAGCGCGACCACCAAAAACGTCTGCTGCCAAGGTTGCAATGATCCGACGATCGGCAGGGATGCGGCCGCGCCTTCGAGCAGAGGGGTATAAATCACGCCGATCGTCATGAAGGCAACGCCCGCGCCTAGCACCGCCCCCAACTGGAAGACGCTCATGGCGCGCGCCAGTTGCGTCGGGGGGAAAATGTCGTGAATGAGGGAATAACTCGCAGGAGCCAGCGCCGCTTCCCCCGCCCCTACGAATATTCTGACCGCGAGCAATATCGAAAAACTCGTCGCGAAGCTGCAAGCAGCGGTCGCAAGACACCACACGGATACCCCGAGCATGATGGTCCCGGTGCGCGACCAGCGGTCTGCCAGCACCCCCAGCGGCACGCCCAGGAACGCGTAAAACAGTCCGAACGACACACCACCCAACAGCCCCAGTCCGCTGTCAGGTATGTGCAAGTCCTTGCGAATCGGCTCGAGCAGCGCCGCAAGCGCAAACCGGTCGATCATCGAAACGACCATGGCTGCCATGAGGATCAGCACGATGACCCAACGGATCCGCACGAATCGGCGCCGTTGCTCGTCCTCAGTGGACCATCCTTCGTTCAAAATTTGTAGCGGCCCTCAATCCCATAGGTACGCGGCTCGCCGTACAGGACTTGATCGAGTCCGGCAAACTGTCTGGAAAGCACCAAGTAGCCCTTGTTCGCCATATTCTTGCCCCACAGATACACACCGACCGATCCGTCCTTGTTTTCGAAACCCGCACGCCCATCGAGCGTCATATAGCCGCCGGCGTGATTCAACGGCAGATTATCCGGCTGAAGCTCGGTGTCTCCGGTATAGGTCACGGTCAAATTAGCGACGGCAAATCCCCTGGGTACCGGCTGACGATAGTCGCTGAGGAGCGCGGCGGTCCAGCGCGGCGTATTCTCGATCGTGTTCCCAGTGTAGGATATCGGCACGCCGCTGACCACGCGCCCGTTGGGAAAGCTGGTGTACTTCGCATCTAGGATGCTGCCGTTAGCGGTGAATGTCAGCAAAGAGCCGGCCTTTACCGAGACGTCGAACTCAGCCCCCCTGATCCGCGCAGCGCCCGCGTTGCTGACTATACTCGCCGGCACGGTGCCCCCCGGTGGCGTCAGGAATTCGGACACCTGCTTGTTGCTGTAGCTCATGTTGAACAGCGCCGCATCCCAGTGGATCAATCCCGCCAGGTCCTGTTTTATGCCGACTTCGTAATTAACTACCGACTCCGGCGCAAACGCCAAACTCTGTGCCGTAAGTCCCGGCGATGTAAAGGTGTCGAGGTTGAAACCCCCGGCCTTGAAACCCTTCGACACTGTCACGTACGCCGCCGTGGCCTGGTCGATCTTGTACTTCAGGCTGCCCGTCCAACTCAGATTGTTATCAGTACGCGCGAGATCGGGGAAGTCGTAGGTGAGCGTGCTGTGATCGAGGTAGTCCTGATCATAGGATGCCGTACGAACATCATGATTGTAGCGCAAGCCACCTGTCACGGTCAGGTTATGAAGCACGTCATAGTCGGCATTGACATAACCCGCAGACGATTTCAGGGTCGAAGCGGAATCGTCGACGATGGTGCCATTCACACCTCCGATCGCGATATTGCGAAACGAGCTCACATCCTGCCGGTAGAAGAACAGGCCCGCCACATACCGAAACGCGTTGTTTCCCGGAGATACGATCCTGAGCTCCTGGCTTAACATCCGGGTATCGTCGGTGAAGGGACCGGAGCGGAATAGACGGAGCGGCGTGTGGTCTGTGTCGCTCTAAATAAGGACGTCGATGGTGCGGGCGGCTGAGATCGATGGGGGTGGATAGTCGCCGTCGCACTGGTGAG
>JAXDQN010000278.1:0-7723 GCA_034667865.1 Gammaproteobacteria bacterium | reverse complement strand
CAACTTGCGGTGCGAGTCTCGGCAATACGTACGGCACACCGGTGATTCGCCGCCTGCACAACGGCAATTGGGCCGCCATTTTTGGCAATGGCTTCGGCAGCGCGAATGGCGATGCGGGCGTCTTCATCATGTTGATTGACAGCAGCGGCAACACCACCTTTTACTACCTCAGCACCGGCATAGGCAGCGGCACGCCACCCAGCTCGACCGCCAACGGCATTGCGTATGTGTCGGCGGTCGACCTCGACGCCGACCGCATCACCGACTATGTATACGCAGGCGACTTGCAGGGCAATGTGTGGCGCTTCGACCTTACCAGCAATCTTCCCAGTGCCTGGGCAGTGACGCCGAATCCGATTTTCTCGAACCCCGGCCAGCCGATCACCTCGGCCCCCGTGGTAGTGGCCACGCCTGGTACCGGCAATGCCCCGCACGTGATGGTGGAGTTTGGTACCGGCCGACAAGTTCCGCAGAGTCTGATCAGCGCGGCAACGTATCAGACCTCTCAACAGGCCATTTATGGAATCTGGGATTGGAATATGGCGTCCTGGAATTCTAAGTCCAGCACCAAATTTGCCGTTCCCTTCACCGCGCGTTCGCTGCCGACAGGAAGGAACCCATTGGTCAGCAGCACTGGCACTCTGGTGCAACAGGTCATCAACCCTCCAACCGCCGCGACGGCTGCCAACACCGGCAGCAATTACCGTACGATTCAGACCAGCGCGGTCTGCTTTGGCGATGTCAGTGGTTGCAGCAGCAACGGTTGGTTCATGAACTTGGTGTTCGGTTTCCCCAATGCCTCCGATCCTTCGGTGCCGCAGGCCACAGCCGCGGTACCGAGTGCGACCACGCTGTACGAACAAGTGTTATTCAATCCGGTACTCGTGCTGGGCGCCTTGGTGGTCAATACCACTATCCCGCCGCAGACCTCTGCGACCAGCTGTTACTCGGCCGCGGCTTCGGGTTGGACCATGGCCATTGATCCCGCCACCGGCGGTTCGTTCGCCTCTTCGTTCTTCGAAGACGGGTCCCCCAACCACAATGTACTAAGCGTAAACGACAGTTCCGGCAACGTAGCCGTGAGCGGTCTTGCATTGGGCGGCACCGGCAGCTTTTCGACGGTGCAATATCAAACCCAGTACTACGGCATCACACAGACTACGACTTCGCCGTTCATTGGCGCGATCAATCCGCCCGGCAACTTGAAGGGCAAGCGCGTCACGTGGATTCAGAAACGGTAAGCGGAGAAACCTATGAGAACACTAAAAGGCTTTACGTTGATCGAATTGGTCGTCGCGATGTTGATCGCGGCCATCCTGGCGGCCATTGCCATCCCGTCGTATTCGAACTACGTGCGCAAGTCGCACCGCACCGATGCAAAGAATGCGCTGCTGGATTTGGCGAGCTTGGAAGAGCGTTTCTTTAGCACGAACAACGTTTACAGCTCCACTTGGTCAGACTTGGGTTACTCCGGGACCACGGCCATTACTGTCGGCAGCGGTTACTACACGGTGGCGGTCCCATCCATATTGGCGGCGACCGCGCCAACCGCGACTACGGTCGGCGTTCCGGCGACTTTCACCTTGGTCGCCACCGCTGTTAACGATCAGCAGAAGGACAGCACCTGCAGCACCTACACAGTGACTTCTGCCGGCGCACGCTCTGCCAAAGACGCTTCGAACAACGACACGACCTCGAGTTGCTGGTAACAATCATCCACTCGCCTAAAAACAAAACGCCGCGGTAACGCCAGGCCCTCGGTTAGTGGACCCACCCCCTTCGTTGATCGAAGCGGGGCAACGATACATGGGCGCGATGGCTCGCGACGATATTGAACAATCAGAGTTCAAGAACGCAGACGTTAAGTTGCCGAACATCGGGATGGGAATCCACGAGCCGTACACCATGCACGGACACTTTGCGCGGAGACCTGTTGGGACCGGTGACACGCGACATACGGGCAAAAAGAAGCCGCGAGAATCCGCGGCTTCTTTCTTTCAGGGTCAAACGACCCAATCACTTTCTAGATTTACCGAGCGCTATACCCGCGCCCCTCGACGCAAGCCACCATGGCGCGCTGATAGTCAGAACTGTTCTGCGCCACCTGGCCGGCTTGTTGCGCCGCCCATTGCTGACATTCCGATTTATCGGTTGCCTGCTGCTCGACGCTCTGGCCATTCTTCGGATACATGTAGATCTGACCAGCAACGCCCTGTCCCTGTGACGGGCCACCCGCCGGCGCACCGCTCGGCGCCGCCGCCGAACCGCTCGAATCGCCTGAGTCCGAAACCGGCGGCGGATCGGTCGCTACGTAACCTTCGTACGAAGAGTCGTAGGTGTAGTAGGCGTCATTCGCGTAGTAGTACGGAACGCCACCCCACCAGTAAGTCGCATAGGCCAACGGCAGCACCGGCAGGAACCATGCGAATCCCGGACCGTAAAAGGAACGAGGCCAGAAGCCGCCACGCCAGTAGCCGCCGTGCCAGAAAGCGCCGGTCGAATAACCGCGTCCCACGAAGCGACCATTGTTAAAGCCCGAATGACCGGCGAATCCGCCGCCATGGAAACCTCCGGGCGATCCATGAAAACCGGGCGAGAAATGTGCGCCACCGGCAAAATGACCACCGCCGGCGAAATGCGGCCCACCGCCTACATGGCCACCGGAATGACCGCCGGAAAAGCCATGGCCGCCGCCGCCTGAAAAGTGTCCGCCGCCCGAGGCATGACCACCACCGCCGCCACCGCCACCGCCACCGCCATGTTGAGCCAGGGCTGGCGCCGCGCAGCCGAGAATGGAACCGAGTACGCCTACCGCGAGGAAGAACTTCTTGCCCTTGGTAATCATCTGCCTCTCCTTACCGGCGAAATCCTTCTTGGCCGGCATGTTGAATCATCGCATACAAATAATTAGACCCTAGTTGATCAACGCGGTTCATGACGTTTGGTGTACATAACGACAGGTTAATTTCGCAGGCCCGCACTGAACATTAAATAGGCCGTCCGGCCAGGCGCCGGCTCGAAAAACCGTGAATTGGTCTCATTGACAATGACAGACCCTACATAAGTCCGATTGGCGAAGTTATCAATGCGCGCGTACTCGCTAAAGCGCCAACGTGCAGTTTCCTGCTTGAAACCGGCTCGAATATTCGCCGTCCAATAGCCAGCTGCCGCCGCCGTGTTGCGATCGTCCGCAAAAATGGCGGATCGGCCAATGGTCTCCACTGTGGTGGAGAATCCCAGCGGAACATAGTCCCAGGTGAGCCCTAAATACAGCGAATTTCTCGGCACCGCGGGTAGGAGACTTCCTGCAGCCACTTGCACGAAATTGGCTGGCGGCGGCCCGCTTGGATTGGCCAGTGGATTGCACGGCGGTCCCGTGCAGGTGAAGTAGGGCTGCACAACCGCTGCATGGATATAGGTGTACGCCATGCGTGCGCTGAATCCGCCGGCCCAATTGGCGTCCGCCCCCAACTCCAGTCCGCGCCGCTTGGTCTCGCCGATATTTTGATCAACCGTGCGGCCGCTGGCGTTTTGCAGCACCGATAATTCATCTTCCGTCTTGATGTAAAAGAGTGCGAGGTTGGCGCGCAGATATTCGTTGCCCGCCTTGATGCCGGTTTCGAAGTTATTGCTGCGGGCCGGTTTCAAGCCAAGGTTAAGGCCCGGCAGACTGCCGTCCACCGAGCGGTAGGCTAAATCATTCAGCGTCGGCGTCTCGAAGCCCTTGCCGTAGGACCCATAAATATTGGCCCAGGAAGTCGCGCGGAATGTCACGCCGGCCACCGGATTGACGGCGGAATATCGAACGCTGCTGTCGGCTGCATCGAGAACGGCCAGGTGGCCATGCGAGGTGACCTCGACCGTGTTGTTGCGCACGCCGGCGATCAAGCGCCAGCGCGCATCGGGATCCCACTGCGCCTGCAGGTATTGATCGAAATCGTAGACGTTGTTGGCCTCGTTACGCCGCAGGTCTCCCTCGACGCCTAGATCCGAGCCGATGAAGTTCAAGAACCCCTTGCGGGTTTCCGCCAGATCGTCATAGTTCACGCCGGCAACAATCTGCAACGGCGTGCCGGCGATTTCGCGGTGGTCGGTCACATGCAAGTCCACGCCCCAATAGGCGCGGTCCAAGTCGATCACCCCACCCGGATACAAAGGCGCCGACTGGGTGGCCACCGGGATGGCTTGAAACTGCGTGGTCGCGCGATGCCCGGTATAAGTGCTGGCGGAAACATCGTCCGTGGCACTGAGCTTGTCTTCGTAGACGATGCCGAGCTGTTCCTGCGACAACGATTTGCGCGAATTGAATTGCAGCGCGCCGACACCCGCTTGCCGGCGATCGGCGGCCAGTTGTGCGCTGGTCAAACCCAATGGATCTTGCACGAACGGCGTCTGCACCACATTGCCCACGATGGTGAGCTTGGAGGCGTCGGTCGGCTCGAAGCGCAGCTTGCTGTTGAAATTGTTGCGCTCGGCCTCGCTGTGAAATCGATAGCCCTCAGTCTGGAAATGCGCCGCATCCACGACGTAGTTGACCACCCCATTGTCGCCGCTGGTCTTCATCGCATAGCGCTGCGTATTGAAGCTACCGTATTCCACGTTGCCATCGACGGCGTAACCAGGCTTCGCGTCCTCGGTAAAGATTGCGATCACGCCGCCGGAAGAGTTGCCGTACAACGCCGAAAAGGGGCCGCGCAGCACTTCGATGTGATCGGCGGAACCCAAGTCGAATTGTGAAAATTGACCTTGGCCGTCCGGCATGGTGCCGGGGATGCCGTCGGAATACAGCCGCACGCCGCGCACGCCGAAACTCGAGCGCGCGCCGAAGCCACGCAACGAGATCTGCAAATCCTGCGCATAGTTTTGCCGGCTCTGTGCCGACACACCGGGAACCGTCACCAACGATTCCGACAGATTGACCTGCTGTTGGCCGCGTTGCAGGGTCTGTTGATCGACCCTATCGATGGATACCGGCAGATCGCGGCTGCTCTGCGCGATGCGAGTGGCGGTCACCACGGTGCTGCTCAAGTCGGCTTCGGTCTCGCCGAATGCCAATGCGGGCGCGCCAAGAACACAGGCGCCGGCCAGCAGCACTGCTGCGGTGGGTCTACTCATATTCAATCGATTTTCCTTCGGGATCACTAAAGTCCAGGCGCTTCGTGCCGTTAATTCGGACTTGAACAAATCTTCGCACAACCACGGCTTGAATGCGGCGCGTCTCGCCCTGGTGGTCGCCGGAGGTTTTGCCTCGGCCGGCGCCAAAGAGGTGCACACCGAGCTCTCCGTCACGGCCACGGTGCGTGCAGTCGCGCATATTGACCTACAGTCCATTCCCGCTGCACTAGAGATTTCCGCTAGTGACGTGCAGCGCGGCTACATCGATGTACCACAGCCGACACAGTTGGTCGTGCGCAGCAACAGTCAAAGTGGATTTGCGCTGGATGTGCTCACCGTAGCGCCCATTCTGTCCGCCATGGTGATTCAGGGATTGGATTCGGACTTGGCGCTTGGCGCCGATGGCGGATCAGTCGTGCAGCGCTGGCAGCGGCCGCAGGCGGTAAATCTGTCGCTAAGATTTCGCTTCGCGTTGACACCGGGTCTCACGCCCGGAATCTATCCGTGGCCGGTGCGCATGGCGGTTCGACCGCTCGAGTCGAATTAAAGCACGTCAATAATTCACGGTCACCGTGATGACGTCCGCATAGGAGCCCGGTGCGACGTCTTGGCCCGCAGGCGCCAATCCAAAAAAAGTTCCGGTCGCAAAATTGGTCCCGCCGGCCGGCACATTGAACGGCAGCGTCGATCCTGCGAACGAACCGCCGCTACCGTCGCCGACGATCTGGTTGTACGCGGTGCTCCAGTAAATGTTGTAGTTGAGTGAATTGGCGCCAGAGAACATCTTGCGAGCCGCGTAACTGTTGCTCAAGCCGGTGCTCAAGGTCACATTCAGCGTCACATTCGCGGATCCGGTGCCGTGGCCCGTGCAGGTCACCTTCAGCGAGCCGGTCGATGGATTCGCGGCTGTGGCCAGCGGATTGTAAAGTCCGAAGGCGATGCCCGTGGCCGCCGCCGTGCAACTCACGGTAGTCGCCGCGCGGCAGGGCACGGCAATGACTGTCGCCAGCACGATCAAACCGACGCAGACAGTGATTTTCATTGGCGCCGCACCGTCAGGTCAGTCTCTTTCAGTGTGCGGCAGCGAATCGTTCCCATGTCCGGCAGGGGATCATCCGGCGGCGGCGGCTCCAAGCGGAAGCTGCAACTGCCGCCCTTCCAGCTGGCTTCCGCGGCCATCCCGTGATCGTAGCCGGTGACATACACCACACCATCCATCACCACCGGAAACACTTGGCCCCGAAGTTTCACCAGCGCGCCCACCGGCACCGGCTTGCCATCCTCGGTGACCAAGCGAAAGGTCCCACCGCGCACGCGTTCCACCGGAAAGCGCGCCACTACGCCGCTGCGATAGGGGGGCGCCATAATGGCCGCGGTGGAGTTGATGGTGGTGTCCAACGGTAAATCCTCTGGCGTGATGCTGATCTTGTTGGCCTCGTACGGGCGCAGGTTGTAGAGCAGCGCCTTGCCGCTGGAATCCGTGTGCGTGGTGAGTTGATTTTCCACGTACACCGGCACGTCAGGCACACCCGCCACGTCGACCATCGCAAAGCTGCCGTTGATGGCGCGGGTGGTATTCAACTGACCGTCGAGGAAAGTCATCGCGCCGGTCAGATAGGCGCTGCGTCCGTCGAGTCCCACATTGCGCGCCGCCTCCACTTCCAAATCGGCGCCGCGAAACTGCTGCCGCCAATCGGCATCGTAGTTGCCGGCGGTGGACGCACTGAAGCGGTAGCCACTGCCCGGCCCCACCGGCGGACTTTGATACACCGAGGCGATCACCTCGTTGGCGGGCGCGCCCGAACCGCTGCCGCTCACCGACGAGAGCGTGGCGGCGCGCCGGCCATCGAATGGCACCACATAAATCAGATAAGCGCTGGTGGAATCTTGAGCTGTATTGGGAAACGCGGCCGCGGTATGCAGGCGCGACAGGGTCAGGTTCAAGTTGCCGAAGCGGCCCAAGCTCACGCTGTTGGTCAAGCTCAACGTTTGCTGCGTCGGTGATTCGCGGTAGGTCTGACGGACGTAGGCCAGCGACAGCGACCCGAATCGGCCCAGCCCCGTCCCGGTCTGCACCAAGGTCCGCTGCCGCATGCGCAGCGCGGGGTCCGTGGGCTCTCCTACCTGTGAAAACTCGTCGCTGGCCCACAGCGAGTTGATGGTGAAGCTGGTATGGACGCCCCGATGTTCGAAACCGACGCCGCTCAAAACGCCGGAACCCTTGGCATCCCCGCCGCCGGCCGCCGTGAAATTGACGACGCCGACCTTGCCTAAAGCGAACGCCGCATTCACTCCGGCCGCGTGCGAGTCGCCCGACAGATACTCGCCGTGCCCTTCCAGCGTGATGGCATCGGTGATGCCGCGCCGATAGCTCAATTCGCTCAGCAATCCCCCATAGTGATTGCTGGCCAAGGCGAAATCGTCACGAATGCTGCCGACATTCACCGAGTACTGACTCAAGCCGCGCGCCAACAAGACGGCGCTCGAATAGAAGGACTGCGTCAGCACCTGCTCGCGGCCCAGCGCATCGCGCACCACCACGCTGACATCGCCGGTGCCGGAAACGGTGGGCAGCCGATCGATGATGAAGGGACCCGCGGGCAACTGA
>JAXDQN010000277.1:0-5579 GCA_034667865.1 Gammaproteobacteria bacterium | reverse complement strand
CGAAACCATGGCCGCCACGCACATCAATCCGAGCGATCACCCCAAGAAGCAATGCCTGGGTATTCCGATTTATGGTGTCGACGCGCGCGTCATCGACTCGACTTCGCTCAAGGAACTGCCGCCGGGCGAGATCGGCGAAATCGTCATACATGGCCCGCAGGTGTTTCTGGGCTACTGGCAAAGACCTGAAGATACCGCGCAGGTATTTCTGGAAATCGACGGCAAGCGTTTTTTCCGCAGCGGCGATCTCGGGCGCATGGACGATGACGGCTATTTCTTCATGGTCGATCGGCTCAAGCGCATGATCAATGCGTCTGGATTCAAAGTCTGGCCGACCGAAGTGGAAGCGCTGATGTATCAGCATCCGGCCATCCAGGAGGCTTGCATCATCGGCGTCAAGGATGCGTACCGCGGGGAAACGGTCAAGGTCGTGATTGTGCTCAAGCCGGAGTTCCGCGGCAAAATCGAGGGCCAGGCCATTCTTGATTGGGCCCGAGAGAACATGGCGGCCTACAAGGCGCCGCGCGTGTTTGAATTTACCGATGCATTGCCGAAGTCCGGTTCCGGCAAGATCATGTGGCGTGAATTGCAAGAACGAGAGAACGCAAAATGAAAGCGCTGTTGAGCCGCCAACCCGGCGGCCCCGAAACCCTCACCCTCGAAGATCTGCCCGATCCACAGCCCGGCGCCGGTCAGGTGCGCATTGCGGTGCGCGCGGTGGGCGTGAATTTTCCCGATCTATTGATTATCCAAGATCTATATCAAATCAAGCCTCCGCGCCCCTTTTCCCCCGGCGGCGAACTCGCCGGCGTGGTCGAACTGCTGGGGGAGGGCGTCAGCAACGTCAAGGTCGGCGATCGCGTACTCGTGAGCCCGGTGCGCAGCGCCATGGCCGAGAAAGCCATCGGCGAAGCCAAGAACTGCTGGAAGATTCCCGATGCCATGCCCTTCGATGAGGCGGCGGCCTTGCTCCTTACCTACGGCACCTCGCAACATGCGCTGAAAGACCGCGCTCATCTGCAGGCCGGCGAGACCGTGTTGGTGCTGGGTGCAGCCGGCGGCGTCGGCTTGGCGGCGGTGGAACTGGCGAAGGCCACGGGCGCGCGGGTCATTGCCGCCGCATCCAGCCCGGAGAAAATTGCGCTGGCCAAAGAACATGGCGCCGACGAAGGCGTGCAATATCCGCTCGGGCCGCTCGACAAAACGGCCGCCCGTACGCTCACCGATCAGTTCAAAGCCGCCTGCGGCCCCAACGGCGCCGATGTGATTTACGATGGCATCGGCGGCGATTACACCGAAGCCGCGCTGCGCGCCATCGCTTGGAACGGACGGCATTTGGTGGTGGGCTTTACCGCCGGCATCGCGAAATTGCCGCTGAACCTGCCCCTGCTCAAGAGCTGCCAGGTTGTCGGCGTATTCTGGGGCGAGTGGACCACACGCTGCCCGCAGGAGCATGCGGCCAATGTGGCGGAATTGATGAAGCTGTACACCCAGGGAAAAATAAAACCCGCCGTGACGGAGCGTTTTCCCCTGGCGCGCGGCGCCGAGGCCATCGGCCGCCTGGGCGCGCGCCAAGCGCGCGGCAAAATCGTCGTAACCATCTGATCGATTCAATACTCACCGAGGCCAATCATGGATCTCAATTTCACTCCGGATGAAGAAAAGTTTCGCGGCGAAGTGCGGGCCTTCTTCAAGGCGAAGCTGCCGGAGGATATCCGCAACAAACTGGAGTTGGGACGGCGCATCTCCAAGGACGACATGGTGAAGTGGCAGCAGCTCATGTACGCCAAAGGTTGGGGAGCGCCGGGTTGGCCGGTGGAATTCGGTGGCACGGGTTGGAACATCGTGCAGCAGCATATCTTCGAGGAGGAGCGTGCCGAGGCGAACGCCCCGCCGCAAAATCCGTTTTCCATGAAAATGCTGGCGCCGGTAATGCAGGCGTTCGGCAGTCCGGCGCAACAGCAGTATTTTCTGCCGCGCATTCTCACGGGTGAAGATTGGTGGTGCCAAGGGTATTCCGAGCCGGGATCCGGATCGGATTTGGCATCGTTGCGCACCGCTGCCGTACGTCAGGGCGATCACTACATCGTCAACGGCCAGAAGACCTGGAACACCATGGGTCAGTACGCCGATTGGATTTTCTGCCTGGTGCGAACCAGCACCGAGGGTCGCCAGCAGCAGGGCATCTCCTTTCTGCTGATCGACATGAAATCGCCGGGGATCACGGTGCGCCCCATCATCATGTTGGATGGCGAGCACGAAATTAACGACATCTTTTTCGATAACGTCAAAGTGCCGCTGCAAAACCTCATCGGCGAGGAGAACAAGGGCTGGACCTATGCCAAGTTCCTGCTGAGTCACGAGCGCAGCGGCAATGCCGGCATCGGCGCCTGCAAACGCGCCCTCAAGCAATTGAAGGACATCGCCGCGAAACAGCCCGGGAATGGCAAGCCGCTGCTCGAGGATGTGCGTTTTCGCGACCGGATTGCGCAGGTCGAAATGGAATTGATGGCGCTGGAAATCACCAATTTGCGCGTGCTGTCAGGCTACGCCAAGGATTCAAAGGCCTTGGGTCCTGAAGTGTCCATGCTCAAAATCAAGGGTTCGGAGATCATCCAAACGCTGGCGGAGCTGAAGATGCATGCGCTGGGCCACGACGCGCTGCCCTATGTGCGCGAAGCGTTGGATATCAACTGGAAAGGCAATGCCGCTTTGGACTCGCACTACAACGCCTACGCGCCGCCGCTGTCGGGCCAGTATTTCAATTATCGCAAGACCACGATTTACGCGGGCTCCACCGAGATTCAAAAAAACATCATCTCGCAGATGATTTTGGGACTTTGAGAGAACACCATGGAATTCGACTACACCGAAGAGCAACTGGCATTGCAGGATACTTTGCAGCGCTTCATTTCGCGCGACTACGACTTCGACAAGCGCAAGTCCGTGTTGCGCTCGGAAGCGGGATTCTCCGCCGAAGCCTGGAAACAGTACGCCGAATTGGGGTTGCTGGCGCTGCCATTGCCGGAGGATCTTGGCGGGCTCGGCGGCAACGCGGTAGACATCATGGTGGTGATGGAGCAATTCGGTCAGGGCTTGTTGATGGAGCCGTACTTGAGTTCCGTGGTGTTAAGCGCGGGGCTGCTCGCTGAGAGCGCCGCAGATGCGGTTAAGCAGAAGCTGCTGCCGCAAATCGCGGCAGGCAAGACCAAAGTGGCTCTCGCTTGCTACGAGGCCGCCGGCCGCTTCGATCTGGCGCACGTCGCCTGCAAGGCGGTGCAGAAGGGCGGCAGTTGGCAGCTGTCGGGGCGCAAGAGCGTGGTGCTCGATGGGCCGTCAGCCGACTATTTCTTGATATCGGCGCGCAGCAGCGGCGCTGCCACCGATGCCGACGGCGTGTCCTTGTTCTTGGTGCCCAAACAGACCAAGGGGTTGACGGTCACTAGTTACGCCACGCAGACGGGCGCGCGCGCTGCCGACCTGCTGTTGGAAGAGGTTGAATTGGACGCCGACGCATTGATCGGCACAGCCGGCGCGGCATTGCCCCGTATTCAGCGAGCGATCGATCGCGGCGTCGCCGCACTCTGCGCGGAGGCCGTGGGCGTGATGGACGCGCTCAACAAGGCGACCTTGGAATACCTGAAGACCCGTAAGCAATTCGGCGTCGCCATCGGCACCTTCCAAGCACTCAAGCACCGCATGGCCGACATGCTGATGGCTGCCGAGCAGTCGCGCTCCATGGCCATCATTGCGGCCGTTCACGTCGACTCCGGCGATGCCGCGGAGCGCAGCCGCTCGATCGCGGCGGCCAAGGCCTACATCGGCCAGGCCGGCCGATTGGTGGGCCAGCAAGCCGTGCAATTGCATGGCGGCATGGGTGTGGTCGATGAGCATATGGTGAGCCACTACTTCAAGCGGCTCACCATGATCGACATCACCTTCGGCGATGCCGATTACCACTTGGGCCGATTCAGCGACACGCTGCTGACAACCTAGCCGTAATCAAGGCGTCGTCGGCTAGGTCGCCGTTTCCTGTTTGCGCACGTCCTTCTCCATGGTGCGCGAGGCCATGAACAGCACGAGGGCTGCGGCCAGCGCCAGGATGTGAATGGCGTACATGGCATTGTGCAAGCCCGTGGCATAGAAACCCGATCCGATTCTCAGGGGCTTGCCCTGGCGGACGAACTGCCGCAGTACGCGACCGACCTGTACGTCGCCGCCGAGATCGTCGAAATCCGACGCAGAAAACATCGCCTCATTTGTGGTAGATCCGCTTCGATACTCGAATTCTCAGCGTCGCCTCATGCTGTCAATATACGACATAGGGT
This sequence comes from Gammaproteobacteria bacterium, assembly GCA_034667865.1. GTDB lineage: Bacteria > Pseudomonadota > Gammaproteobacteria > Steroidobacterales > Steroidobacteraceae > Bog-1198. The sequence continues at coordinate 1,251 of JAXDQN010000277.1, read as the reverse complement.
GGATATCGTTACTGTAAAAACAAAGACTTATTAGATTGAAAGCAATGGGCGACTATTCATCGCCACTAGGCTGGCAACCATGACAAGGAATCTCCGATAGAGTAGGATTTAATCCTATTGATATTTAAGGAGACCATCCATGCGAACCACCCAGCAGATGAGTATTACCCTGCCGAATGAGCTTGCGGTGGCAGTGAGAGCGAAGGTTGCGTCGGGTGCATACGCCAGCGAGAGCGAAGTCATTCGCGATGGTCTTCGGACCCTGATGGCTCGCGATCGTGCCGTCGAGCACTGGTTAAGGGACCATGTCGAGTCGGCTTTCGATGCGCTCAAGGCGGATCCGTCGCGCGCAGTCACGGCTGCTCAGGTCCGGGCGCGCCTGGCGGCGGAACACAAAAAAAGGGGTAGCACCAGGAAGTGAAGCGGTATGAGGTTGTCTTCACGCCAGAAGCAGAGGAGCCACTGGCGGAGCTTTATCGCTACATTGAGGAGAATGCCACTGCTGATGTGGCGCTGCGCTATACAACTGCGGTCGTCGAGTACTGCGAAGGACTGGCGACATTCCCTCTGCGCGGGACACCGCGTGATGACATACGGCCGGGCCTGCGAACGACATCGTATAGGCGCCGCACGGAAATCGCCTACACCGCCGAAGACGAAAAAATTTCGATCATTGGTGTGTTTCACGGTGGCCGGGACTACGAGGCCGAGCTACAGCTAGAAGAGTGAAAGGTTGCGTATCTGCGCCTGTCCACTCGGCAAAATCAACACGCACCACAGCTTCGGGCTTGAGCCAAACGCATTGCTTCATCTTCTCGGCGGTCAGCCCTTGCCCCCATCGACCTGGTTCTTTCTCCGCTAGATTCGCAAACGGACACTTGTCCGTTTTCAGCCCTTTGATGTTGGCAAACATTTCTCTACGTGTAGCCGGCACGAATCCGGCGCGCACTCGGCTGGCGAACATCAAGTCTTTGCCTTTGTAGAACCCAACAACGAGAGCATCAAAGCCGTTTCCGCCTGGCGTGTATCCGCCAACTACAAACTCTTGGCTCTGGCTGATTCGGTGTAAGCGGGTAGGCATCCTTTCAATTACCCACATCTTCTAATTAGTTACGAATATTTGTTGCAACTCTTTCGAGAATTGGAGATAGAGGTTGTCCGTGTGTTTTTACTACACGGTGCCGCATGTCGAAACGAAACGTGCAAGGGCGCCGCGGGTCCTCTATTGTCTGTGCAGATGACTCGGGCGCT
>JAXDQN010000276.1:0-3030 GCA_034667865.1 Gammaproteobacteria bacterium | reverse complement strand
TTGCAGAGGATGTCAGGGATCAGGAAAATCTCGTTTTGACGCTTCTCAAGCACCAGATCGGCCTCCGGCGTCGTCGGTCCGTTGGCGCCCTCGGCCAGCACGCGGCATTTCAGGTTTACGGCCGTATCCGCGTCAATCACGCGCTCCATCGCGGCGGGTACAAGGACATCGCACGGAAGCGTAAGGATGCCTGCGGCATCGAACTGCAGTTGATTGGAATAGCCAGCGATACTTCCGTGCTCGGCGGCATGTCGCATCAGCGATGGAATATCCAAACCGGCGGCGTTGTACAGGGCCCCGGTGTGGTCGCTTACGGCAATCACCTTGAGGCCGAACTGTTGCAACTCCAGCGCCGCGTAGGACCCAACATTTCCAAACCCCTGAATAACCGCCGTCGCACCGTTCAGGTTGATAGATAATTCGTTCATCACCCGTTTTGCGAGATGCGCCACACCCCTACCCGTCGCTTCGCGGCGCCCCAGCGTCCCGCCGGAACTGACCGGTTTTCCGGTGACGATTTCAGTAACGGTTCGGCCTTGATACATCGAGTAAGTATCCATGAACCAGGCCATCACCTGCTCGTTGGTTCCCATATCGGGCGCCATGACGTCGACATGAGAGCCGACGAATGGAATCATTTCTTGCATGTAGCGGCGTGACAGCGCCTCAAGCTCGCGCTTGGAAATAGAAGTCGGGTCGACTCTAATGCCGCCTTTGGCGCCGCCATAGGGCAGCCCCACCAGCGCGCATTTCCAGCTCATCCAGATCGCCAGCGCTGCCACCTCACCAATGTCGACGCTGGGCGCGAACCGCGTCCCGCCCTTGGTCGGGCCAAGCGTGAGATGGTGCTGGACGCGGTATCCTTCGAACACCGCAATCGATCCGTCGTCGCGGTGGATCGGGCAGGAAATCGTAATCGCACGCTTCGGCAGCAGGAGACGATCCCGCTCGTCCATGGGGATCGAAAGATGATTGGCGATGATACCGAACTGGTTCACCGCCATATCGAAAACTGGGCCGCTATAGATCGTCATCGTTCAGACTTCCATGATTTTTGAAGGGTACATCGATCAGGTTAGGGTGACTGTGGCGCCAATTACCGTTAGTGGCTGATGGGCCCAAAGCCACCGCCAGTCGGGGTAATGATGGTAACCGCATCGCCGGCATTGAGGATCGTGCTGTCACACCCCTTCAATGTCTCGACCTGCCCAGAGCGACGAACAAGATTGCTTCCCAATTCGCCGGGTTCCCCGCCAGACAGCCCGAATGGCTTGATGCGGCGATGACCGGAGAGAATCGCGCATTCCATCCTCTCAAGAAAGCGAATCGTGCGTCGTGTACCGTCGCCGGCCTTGTGGCGGCCTTTGCCGCCCGATCCGCGCCGTATCGAAAACTCTTCGAGCACCACCGGAAATCTGGTCTCCAGGATTTCCGGATCCGTGAGCCGCGAGTTGGTCATATGGGTATGCACGCCGGAGGCGCCGTCAAAATCCGGACCGGCGGGTGCGCCCGAACAGATCGTCTCGTAATACTGATAACGATCATTGCCGAAGGTCAGGTTGTTCATGGTACCCTGCGCGGCGGCAAGCGCCTTGAGCGCGCCGAACAGGCAGTTCGTCACCTCCTGGCTGACCTCCACATTGCCCGCGACAACCGCGGCCGGATAACGCGGCGCCAGCATCGACCCTTCCGGTATAATCAGGCGGATCGGCCGCAGACAACCCGCGTTCATGGGAATGTCGTCGTCCACCATCACACGAAAGACATAGAGAACGGCGGCGCGCGTCACCGGTGCGGGAGCATTGAAATTGTCCAGCCGCTGCGGGCTGGTACCGGTGAAATCTACTGTCGCTTCGCGTCTGGCCTTGTCGACGGTGATCTTTACCTTGATGACCGACCCTTGATCGATCTCATAGCTGAATTCACCGTCGGACAATCCGTCGAGCACGCGGCGAACGCTTTCCTCGGCATTGTCCTGCACATGCCCCATATAGGCATCGACAACGTCGATACCGAAATAGGCGATCATTTTCTTGAGTTCGGTCACGCCCTTCTCGTTCGCTGCGATCTGTGCCTTCAGATCGTTAATGTTTTGGACAACGTTTCGGACCGGGTATCTCGCTTGTGTGAGAAGGGATTCGAGCTCTTGCTCGCGGAAGGCTCCGGCATCGACCAGCTTGAGGTTGTCGATATAAACACCCTCTTCCTCGATCGTTGTCGCCAGCGGCGACATTGAACCAGGCGCAATACCGCCGATATCGGCGTGGTGCCCGCGGCTCGCGATCCAGAAGATGATTTTTTGCGCGGCGTCATCGAATACCGGCGTGCAAACCGTGATATCCGGCAGGTGGGTGCCGCCGTTATAGGGGGCGTTGATCGCGAACACGTCGCCCGCGCGAATAGCGGCGTTCTGCGCAATAATGGTCTCGACGGATTTATCCATCGACCCCAGATGCACCGGCATGTGGGGCGCATTTGCCACCAGGGCACCGGAAGGATCGAAGATCGCGCACGAGAAATCCAGACGTTCCTTGATGTTGACCGAATAGGCCGTGTTCTGCAGCGTGACCCCCATCTGTTCCGCGATCGACATGAACAGATTGTTGAATATCTCGAGCATCACCGGGTCGGCCGTCGTTCCCACCGCAGCGCGCGCCGGCATGGCTTTTATGCGCGACAACACCAGATGGTTGTGTCCCGTCAGATAGGCCTCCCAACCGTCCTCCACCACAATCGTTTGATTAGGCTCGACAATGATACTCGGTCCACGCAGGCGATGGCCCGGCTTGATCGCCTCGCGCCGGAACACGCGCGCATCGTGCCAGCGTCCGTTGCTGAAAAACATCGTCGTTTGCGCGTGGGCGGGAGTACCTTCGGCAAGCGCGCTGAGATTGTCCTCAGCGTACGCGACAGCGCCCCCGACCGCTTCAACCGTCACCGCTTCAACGATAAGCGGCTTGGCCGGGTCGAAGAAGCCAAATCGTTTTCTGTGTGCGGTCAGAAACTCGTCGCGCAATTCGATTCGTCGAT
>JAXDQN010000275.1:0-3890 GCA_034667865.1 Gammaproteobacteria bacterium | reverse complement strand
CATCGATTCCGGTCTCATCAGCCGCTTCGGTTCGTTGGATCCCAGCGATGGCGGCGAGGCGCAGAGGACCAGCCTGACCATGCAGTTCTTTCACGGCATCGCCGACGGACAACTGCGCGCCAATGCTTACGTGTTCGGCAATCGGCTGACCTTGTGGAATGATTTCACCCACTTTCTGACCGATCCGATCAACGGCGACCAAGAGGCTCAGCATGAAGGCCGCACCGCCATCGGCGGTGAAGTCAGCTATGAACATGAGGCGCCAATATTCGGGCTCGAGAACAGCGTTATCGCCGGCATCGCCACGCGCAGCGACTTCAATGACGTATCGCGCTTTCCCACGATTCAACGTCAGGCGATCCCCGTTGCCGCTGCGCCGCTGGGTTTCAGCGAAGCCGACAACGTACGCCTGAGCAATGAATCCGCTTACCTGCAAACCACAACTCACTGGACTTCGTGGCTGCGCACGGTGTTCGGACTGCGCTACGACACGATCTATGGCGAGGACACGGGCACCAACAGTGGCTCTGCCAGCGGTCATCTGCTGGCGCCCAAGGGCAGCCTGATCATAAGACCGGTCGAGTCGAGCGAACTTTACTTCAGCGCGGGGCGCGGCTTTCACAGCGACGATTTGCGAGGCGTGACCGCCGCGGCCGCCCAGGGCGTGCCCGGTGCGCCACTGATTGCGCGGCAAAGCGGGGAGGAGATCGGCCTGCGGCAGGAGTTCACGCGCGCCTTCACGTTGACATTGGCGTTCTACACCCTAAATGCCGAGTCGGAGACGACCTACGACCCCGACGCGGGTGTCGATGGCGCCGGACCCGGCAGCAAACGCCGCGGTTACGAAATCAATGTGACCTACCAAGCGTTGCAGTGGTTGGAGTTCTATGCGAGCTATTCGGGCAACCACGCGCGGTTTACCACGCCTTTCGATGACGGCACCGGACACGTGGGCGAGTTTCTGCCCAATGCGCCCTTCGCCACCGGGTCGTTCAATGTCTACGTGAAAAATTTGGGGCCGTGGAACGGCAGCTTGGGCTATCGCTATTTGAGCGGCTTTCCGCTATCCGCGGATGACGCCATCCACGGCCATGGCTACGGCGAATGGAGCGGCGACGCGCACTACGCCTTGTCCCACGGCTGGGGCTTAGGGGTAGGCATATATAACTTGACCAATAAACGCGCCGACGCCGCGGAATTCTGGTACGTCGATAGACTGAAGGGCGAACCGGCCGGCGGCGTTGCCGACGTCCACGTGCATCCGCTCGAGGGGCGCACAGCCCGGCTCAACATCGTCAAGTCCTTTTAGCGCGCGACACCGATCTTAAGTGGTGAAGCCGATCCAGCGCCCCGTCGCCACGATGGCCGTCCATAAGAGCAGCGATGCGCCGCCGGCAAACTTCGCAGCAGGCGGCGGCTTGGCGTGATCCCACATCTTGAGGTCGCGCGTGCCGGCCCAGTGAAACCAAAACATATTGAATCCGGCCAGCACCAGGCAACACATCTTTATTCGAAACGGAATGTTGGTGTAGTACGTGACAGCCTTGGAGGTAAACATCAATAGACCGGCGCAGGCGGCGACGGCAAACGCCGTCCATGTCCAGGGCAGCATCTCCGAGGCCAGATGACTGAAATGCCGGTCGCGATTGGTCACCCCCAAAAGACGCAGATCCACCGTCATGATGGATCCGACCACCAGCACCAGCGCAAACACGTGCACCGTCTCGATGCTGGGAAACAGAAACGCCGATTCGCGGATCTGCGTGGGAAAATCCATCTCCTGCAAACGGGTCAACCATTGCTCAAACATAGGCGATCCAGCGGCCCGCCGTGATGATGGCTGCGCCTATGAGGACGCATAGCAGTCCGAGGGCCCGCGCCAGCAGACGCGGTGTTTGCGACCAATGAGCCGGATCGGCTCGCATCCGCATTTGCAGCCACGCCAGGATTGCGGCCAACGTCAGCACCAACAGCATTTTGATGCGGAATACCCAGTTGAGCAGTTCGCGGGCCGGCTCGGTGATGGTGAGCAGCGAGCCGGTTGCTAGCAGCACCGCCAGCGCGATCCAAATCCAAGGCGTCGATTTCGCCATGACGAGAGGCAGCGGTTGCGTACCTCGTGTCAGCCCCACCAAACGGAAGCTGATCACGTACACCGTGGTCAGCAGAATTGCGATGGCGATGATGTGGATGGTTTGTACCAGCGGGACGAACCAGTTGGCCGATTGAAAGGCAACGCTGACGGGGGTCATGGACAGCCAATCGCAGAATTCTTCGATCACATTGCATCCGTATCCAGGAGGGGTGCGCTCACTTTGAATGTAGCGGCACATTCCGGCAAGCAAAATTCAGTATAGTCGGCGCATGCCGAAATCTCCGTTGATTGGGCTGTTCGGCGCTTTATTGCTGATCTGGTGCGTCGGCGTCTTCGGACGCGGCTACTGGACCCCCGATGAACCGCGCGAAGCCGACATCGCGTGGCGCATGAGCTGGCAAGCCGACAAGGCGGTGCCGCTATTGGCCGGCGAGCCGTTTTGCGAGAAGCCTCCCCTCACCTACTGGTTGGCTGCCGTCCCCATCTCGCTGTTCGGCCCGGCGGCCTGGGCTGCGCGACTCCCCAATCTGCTGTACGCGTTGATCACGGCCGTAGGCATGGGACTTCTGGCACAGCGCAGTTCGGGAAAGTTTGCCGGATTGGTCGCCGCGGCAACGGTCAGCACGTTTTTGCTGTCCTACCAAGTGGCAATCTGGCTGGCCACCGACGCACCCTTGCTCGCCGCGGTATCGGTCTCTATGCTCGGCGCTTACCTTGGGTTTTACGCCTCGAATCGGCCGCAGCGGCTGCGGGGCTACCTGCTCATGCATGCCGCGCTGGCGTTGGGTTTTCTGAGCAAGAGCGCGGTGGCATGGATGGTCCCGAGCCTGGCCCTGCTCACGTTGAGCATTTGGGAGCGCCGCTGGCGCGAGCTGTTTCGCTGGGAGTTGTACATCGGTTTGGGCGTTCAGGCCGTGCTGATACTCAGTTGGGTGTATGTCGTCTACACCGGAACCGATGGGCTGGAACACCTGAAAGTATTTTTTTGGAACAATTTGGTCGGACGGTTCATGGCGGTGGACGCGCCCTCGCAAATTCAATACGCCGCCGGCCATAAGAACTCTCCGGGAAAGTACTTCATCGAGCTGCCGCTGTATCTGTTTCCCTGGACCTTTGCCGTCGTTGCTGCCGCACGCCGCGCGTGGCGCGAACGCCGCCATCTGGGCGATCAGGGGCGTACCGTCCGCTTCGCGTTCGCTGCTTCGCTGCCGTCCGTGCTGATTTTGTCGTTGGCGGCGACCGCGCGCAACATCTACCTTGCACCCGCGCTGCCGGGTGTCGCGCTGCTGCTGGCATGGTGGGCGAGGGAAATCATTCGCGGTTCCGACGTCTGGGATGTGCGCGCACTGAAGCTCACCGCTGCAATGTTATTGATCGGCGTCATCGCTTTCGTGGGGGCCCTGTGGCTGGTGGCGGTGGACCAGTGGGACAGCATGGCGCACGGCGCGTATCTCGTCATCTCTGCGACGGGACTCATTCTGGCGGTGTGGTTGGCCGCGCGCGCATGGGCCAGCGCACACAACCGCGCCCAGCATGCGCTCGCGGCGTTATTTCTGGCGTACTGCGCGCTGCTGGCGGGCCCGGCCTCGCAAGTTTATGGCCGGATCGATCACTGGCAGGACTTGAGCAAAATCAGCCGCGATATCCACCGCGATGCGGGTACTGCGCCCCTGGTACTGCTCTCGCCCGACGAAACCACTCTCGCGGCCATCGATTTGTATGCAGAGGGGACGGCAGCGCAAGGGTCCACGCCGCTGGTGGCGCCCGACGTGCGGAGCGCGCGTAACATGGCGGG
>JAXDQN010000274.1:0-23806 GCA_034667865.1 Gammaproteobacteria bacterium | reverse complement strand
GCAGATTGCCGGATGCCCAATGCACGGCGGTCATGATCATGGCAGCAAACAATGAGGGCGTCAGGCACAACACAAACTTGCGCAGCGGAGTGCCGATCAAGCGCAAGCTGCGCAGCGACGATTCACGCACCACCAGCGTGCCGCCGACAGCCGCGCCAAGCAGCGAAGCACTCAGCCAGATTCCCAGCCAATGCACGTGCAGACCGGGAGCTGAAGAAAGGGCCGCCGTGATCAAACCGAGAACGCCCAGCGCGAGGCCGGCGGAACCCGGCACCGCCAACGATACGGCGCCCTCCATGGAAGAGCGGATATAGCGCAACGTCGATGCGGCGTGCGAATCGAGCCGCTGTATCTCTGGTTTGAGCACGCTTCGACGGTAGCGCGGTCAACCGTGCATCGTCAAGTACTCTGTGAAATAGAGTGAATATTTTTGGCGACGTGTCCCAAACCGCGCTCCATTTGCGATTAGAACTACAGGGACGCCACAAATGGGAGAAACAATGAAAATATCGACACTCTGCGTCTGGGCAGGCGCTGCCGCGCTCATCGGATGCCTGCATTTCGACATCGCGATGGCGCACGACGGCGACGACTATCACGACGATCACGACCAGGGTCGCGGCCTGAACCCCGGGGATTTCAATTTGCGGCCCTTCTTGGACCCGACCGGCGCCGTCGCCACCTTCAACGCCAGCGGCCACACCAATCTTAAAGGCGCCTTCTTCCAACCGCTCGGCATCAACGGACGAAGCTGCGCGACTTGTCATCAGGTGGCCCAGGGGATGAGCATCTCGCCGCCGCAGATCCGCGAACTGTTCGCTCAAACTCGCGGCATGGATCCGTTGTTCGCGGCCGTCGACGGCGCGAATTGCGCCAACGCCAAGCCCGGCGACGCGCGCGCCCGCAGCCTGCTGCTATCGCATGGGCTCATTAAAGTTGCATTGCCGGTGCCTGCGACCGCGCAGTTCAGCGTCAGCGTGGTGCATGATCCTTACGGCTGCGCACTGACCAAAGATCCGACGACGGGACAAACGATTGTGTCCCAATACCGCCGCCCCCTGCCGACCACCAACCTGCGTTTCTTGAGCACCATGATGTTCGACGGCCGTGAATCGCCGGCCAGCTCGCCGCTCAACAGTCCCGCGACATTCGCGGCAAACCTGCAAGCGGACCTGACTCATCAGGCGCAATCCGCCATCACCACGCACTTCCAGGCGCCGGGCGCCGCGACAACGCAACAGCTTGCCGACATCGTCGAGTTCGAGGTGGGCTTGTCGACTGCCCAAGTGCTCGATCGATCCGCCGGCCGATTGGATCATGGCGGTGCGCTTGGCGGGACGCTCACTCTCCTCGACGTTGAATACTACCCCGGCATCAATGACGTGCTGGGCGCGGATCCGCATGGCATTGCCTTCGACAAGAGCGGCATGACCCTGTTTTCGGCATGGGCCGATGCTCGCTCGCGCGATTACTTCGAACGCGAGCGGGCCGGCGCGCGACGCGAGATCGCCGCCGGTGAGGTACTGTTCAATACGGCACCGCTGACCATCTCGGCCGTGCGTGGATTGAATGACAGCCCAGCGCTGGCCAATCCGCCTTCCTTCCAGGGCACCTGCACCACCTGTCACGATACGCCCAATGTTGGCAACCATTCGCTGCCGCTGCCGCTCGACATCGGTGTCGCACACACGCCGCTGCCCGGCCTCGAGGTCGATCGCAACATCCAGAAAGGCATCGCAGAACTTGATGAACCGGACCTGCCGGTGTACTTGGTCAGCGGTTGCCCCAACCCCTTCAGTGCCGGTCAGGCCGTGTCCTTCTATACGACTGACCTGGGTAAGGGTCTGGTGACCGGATTGTGCGGCGACCTGAGCCGCGTCAAAGGTCCGATTCTGCGCGGCTTGGCGGCGCGAGCTCCGTACTTCCACAACGGCGCGGCCGCATCGCTCCTGCAAGCGGTAAACTTTTACAACCAGCGATTTGCCATGAACCTTAACGCCGAACAAAAGCGCCAGTTGGTCGCATTTCTCAATTCTCTGTAGAGGGCGCGCGCCGATCGAGTATGATCGGCGCGAATGTTCTGGCAGGGAGTGAGCATGACGACAAGAAAAAAGAGTGGCTTGACGATGGCATTTGCGGTGATCGCGCTGATCGCGATGCAGGCGTCGCGGGCGGCGGATGTCACGGGCACTTGGATCATGGCGGTGCAAACATCGGCCGGCAGCGGCTCGCCCACCTTCACCTTGGTGCAGAAAGGCGATGCCGTTTCCGGCACCTACAAGGGCCAACTCGGCGAAGCACCGGTCACCGGCACCATGAGCGGCAATGACATAACGCTGGAATTCAGCGTTGACGCCCAGGGTCAAAACCTCACCATCAAGTACACCGGCAAGGTGGACGGGAAATCAGTCAGCGGCAATGTGGCGCTGGGCGCCTTCGGCAGCGGCACCTTTACGGGCACGAAACAGTAGCTTCACACCGGCACGGCAGGCGAATTGACCGCCTGCGTGCACCGCAATCCCCGGTCTTTGCGAAGCAGTTCTCATCTTTCGCGTTTGGCGTGACTCGATTGGCACTTCGAAGCCGTCGGCCGCGCCTAAATGTGATCCAGGGCAACCCGGAAACCCCCAATTTCCCGGACCCTCATTGTGTAAAGCCGAACACACTCATTCGCGGTTGGCGAATGAACATCGCAGCGCAACAGAGCCGTAATGGCGAGCGCGACATGGGACTATAACGATGCCGAAAAATGCCAGAAAAGTAGCGCCGAATCCGCCGGAGCAGGCGGCGCGCGCGCCCGTACACGCAACCAAACGGCAAAAGCTCACGGTGTATCTGGTAACCGGAGATGAGGCGCTTTGGCCGCAAATTGGCGCTGAACTGACCGCCGCGATGGTGCTCAAGCAGGTCGATTCCGTGGATGAATTGCTCAGCTCCACGCCGAGTGGCCAACCGGGCATCGTTTTATGGGACGCCCGCAATAACTCAGATCCCGCTGCCGTCCTGTCGCGCATGAATATGCACTCCTCGCGCTTCGCCGTCGTCGCCCTCGACGAGGAGGCCAGCGCCAATGCCTGGACCTTGCCGACGCAGCATCGCCAGGTAGTAGGCCACGTTGCATTGCCGATCAGCGGAGATGCGTTCAAGAACATTTTGGACAGCGCACACGAGGAAGCCAATACGCGGATGGCGCTGCTCGGCGACGGCTCTTCGGCACCCTCAGGCCCGAAAGACTCAACCAAGCGGTCGTGGCTGGTCCCGGCTGCAATTGGCGCTGCGGTGGTGATTGCCGCGGCTGCGTTCTATTTCACGCGGGGCGGCAGCCCTGCACCTAAGGCCGTCGCGACAGCCCCCGCGCCCGCGGCGGCGAGCGCCACGCCGCGAGCGGTGGCAGAACCGCCGCCGCCGGTGAAAACCTCCACCGAAGCGGACGAGAAGATTTATGCGCTCATCGACAAAGCGCAGCAGGCCATGCTTGATCGCCATTACATCGATCCGGCGTCCGGCAGCGCACTGTCTTTATATCGAGAAGTTCTAACCATCGACCCTGCCAACGGCGAGGCGAAACAAGGTCTCGAGCGCCTGGCCGAAATTCTCATCGCGCGTGTTCAAGGCGCTTTGGACGACCGCAAATTCGAGGTGGCGCTGCAGTCGCTGGAGACCGCTCGCAGCATCGATCCCAGTGACCGCCGCTTGTCCGCTTTGGACGAGAGAATCGCCAGCCTGCGCGCCGAACTCGGCCCGGCACAGATCGTTGCCGCCATCAACGCACAGAATTTCGACCGCGCCACGCAGCTCATCGAAGAGGCAACGCGCAGCAAGTCCATTTCCGCGGCCAAGCTGGGGCAGTTACGCGACGAAGTGCGGCGTCGGCGCGATGAATTTGAGCTCGGACGACTGACCAAACTGGTCGACCTGCGCATTCAGCAAGATCATCTGGTCGAGCCACGCAATGACAGCGCGGTTTACTACCTGGAGCAGGCCAAGCAGGCGGGCGCAGGCGCCGCAACATTGCAGCCGCAGATGCAGGAGCTGCTGAAGCGGCTCGGCACGGCGACGCGCACCGCAATCGACACCCGACATTTCAGCGATGCCGACAAAATGCTGACCGAACTGCACAACGTCGGCGCACCGCAGGCCTCCATCGCGGGTCTGCAGCACGATCTTGCCGTTGCGCGAGCGCAGCAATCGGCACCCAAGCCCGATCAGCCACAATTCCTGGAACTGGCGCAGGCGCGCCTTGCGCAGGGCAAGCTCATCGATCCTGACAATGACAATGCGCTGTACTACTTGAATCAACTGCGCGCGGCCGAGCCGCGCAATGCAGCTCTGGCGCAAGTCTCCGCAGCGTTGCAAGGCCAGCTTGTGGAGCGCGCGCGCACGCTCTTTGATGGCGGCGATCTGGACAAATCACAATCCTTGGTGCAGGCCGCGGCCGGCTTGGGCTCGTCGAGCGATGCCGAGGCCCTGATCGACAAGATCCGGCAGCGGCGGGCCGCCCACGGTGACGTTCCGCAGGTTCCGGAACAGAGCTTGACGCGTACCAGCAAGCTGGAGATTCAATATCCGACTCGCGCCCTGCAGACCAACCTCGAAGGGTGGGTGGAAATCGCCTATACGGTTCTGGCGGATGGCACCGTCGCCAACGTCAAGATTGCCGGCTCCTCGCCCCCGAAAGTGTTCGATTCTGCGGCATCCAAGGCCGTGGGTCGTTTGCGCTACCAGCCTGTGTTGCAGAACGGCAGTCCGATTGCCGTGGGAACCATGCTGCGTGTCGTGTTCCGAGCCCCCAAGTAGAACCCATGATGAATACAGAAGCAGCCGCCACGCAAACAAGCACGCCGACGCCGCCGATTGAGCGCACCCGCAGCACCGTGCTTTGCTTGATCGTGCACGATGAGCTGGAGCTGCGCCTGCGGCTGGCGGGATTGGTCCGCCGCGCCATGCCCAAGGTGGACGCAGACACCGTGACGCGCGCGGGCTTCGAAGCAATTTCAGTCGAACGCCTCAGAGCCTATGTGGCCGTCATGTTCATCATCGAATTCAGTCCGCCGGAAGCAGCCTCCGGATCCCTGGCGGCGTTGGCGCGCTTGCACGAACTGGCGCCGAATCTGCCGATATTCGTGTTTGCGCGGGGCGGCAACGAGCGCACGGCGGCGCGCGCGATGAAGCTCGGTGCGTCGGACTACTGGCCGATCCATTCAGTCATTGTCGGCGAATTATGCAGCGCCATGCAGCCGCTGATCGATCCGCCGGCCGCGCTCGGCGCGGTATCCCATGCGGCGGATCGCTGGCGCCAGCCGGAGGTGGCCGGTTATTCGCTGCTGAAGAAAATTGCCCAGTCGACATCAGCCAGTGTCTACCTGGCGAAGAATGAGGAGTTTGCGCATCCGGTTGCGCTCAAGGTGCAGCCGCTCAAGGGCCAAACCGTGGTCTCCACGGCCGACCGCGAGCGCTTTACCAAGGAGTGCGAAATTCTCTCCAAGCTCAATCACCGCTCGATTGCCAATGTGCTGGACTTCGGAGTTACCGACGACTATCTGTTCCTGGCGCTGGAGTATTTCCCCTGCGGCAGTTTGCGCGATCGTCTGAAAAACCCCGTGAGCGAGGCGGATGCAGTCAACTACGCCCACCAAATCGGCGAGGCGCTGCAGATCGTGCACGCCGCGCGTATCGTGCATCGCGATTTGAAACCGTCGAATCTCATGCTCACCGACGAGAACCGCCTGGTGCTCATCGATTTCGGCTCGGCTCGCACGCAGCTGATGGCCAGCGACCCGGCGCGAGCGGATGATTGCACCGGCACGCCTTACTACGTTTGCCCGGAGCAAATCGAGGATCGGGAGCCCGACGCGCGCGGCGATCTTTATAGTCTCGGCGTGGTGATGTTCGAAATGTTGGCCGGTGGCTTGCCTTTCACCGGCGCCAATCTCGCTGCGATCTTGGCGGCGCACCGCACGGCGCCCGTGCCGCGTCTGCCTGAAACGGTGAAGAACTACCAGCCCCTCGTCGATCGCTTGCTGGCGAAGAAGCCAGAGGATCGTTACGCATCGGCGGCCCAGTTTCTCGATGCCTTGGATGCCATGCGGATCGAGATGACAGTGAAAAAACCCGGCAAATCACAGCGGAGTGCTTGATAAATGAAAGCTCGTCTTACCGGAAAGTTGCTGTCCCGATTGTCGGGCGGCGGTCTTCTGGTTCTCGTCATCGTTCTGGGTTTTGGCTTCGTTGCGGCAGTGTTGATACCGGGCCTGGAGCTCGCCAGTGAGCTGGCCGATAGTACGGTAGCCCTGAAATTCGTCGGCCAGCAACAGCGTAATCCCACATTGATCCGGGCGTCCTTGGATTCGATGCACGATCGACTGACCAATCGAGGTTATATCCAGGAATCCCTGGATCAGTTGCGCGACTCCGCCACCAAGCTGGATGCGGGCCTTAAGGAAATGAATACGCCACGGGCCACCGGATGGCTGTCCTGGTTCGGCAGTGCGACGGCGATGGGCGCGCCGATTTCCGGAAAACACGCCGAGTTGCTGCATGACCTGTGGTCCAAGCAGCAGGAATCCTTGTCTCCCATCCTGAGTTTCAAGGGCGTGCCTTATCAGGACAACGAATCCACCGGCACCGTACTCAACGATAGCGGCAAGCAGCTGGAGCGCGACATTACCGCCGCGATTCGCGCCGCGCGCCATTCCATGCCGCTGGTCGACAATGAACTGACCGCGATCGTCAGCGACTTGCAGACCAACAGCGCGCATTCCGCCAGCCAGTTGCGGCTGGTCATGCTGGTGGGCCTGTTGATTGCCATCTGTTTGGTCGCCGTCGTGACGGTGTTGATGCTGTCGCGCCAAAAGCAGGATTCTTCGCTACGCGAGGCGCGGGCGCAGACGGCCGATATTCTGCGTACCGTGAAGGACGGTCTGTTCCTGCTCGACGAGAAACTCGTCATCGGTGCTTCCTACTCCGGCGCACTCGAGTCGCTGTTTCAGCGCAACGATTTTGCCGGCTTGCATTTCGAACAGCTGCTCAAGGACATCGTCTCCGAGAAAACTCTGGCGACCGCGATCAAATTCGTCGGTGTATTGTGGTCGGAGCGCACCAAGGAAAATCTGGTCAAGAGCATCAATCCGTTGGGAGAGGTCGAAGTCAACTTCGACGCCGGCGGAAAACTCGCGACGCGCTATCTGCAGTTCGAATTCCATCGCGTGCGCGTTGACGGCAAGATCACCCAGGTGCTGGTCTCCGTGTCGGATGTCAGCACGCGGGTCGATCTTGCGCGCGAGCTGCAGTCCTCGCAGACTCAGGCGCAGGCGCAGGTCGATACCCTGCTGGGCATTCTGCACGTCGATCCGGCGCAGCTGGCCGCGTTCCTCAACGACTCGAATGCCGCCATGAAGATGATAAACGCGGTGCTGCGCGAGCCGGCTCGTGAGGAGAGCGCCTTCCGCAAGAAACTCGACACCTTGTTCCGCCAGGTGCATTCGGTGAAGGGCGAAGCGGCCGCCTTGGGCCTGTCGTCCATCGAAAGCCGCGCGCATTCCTTCGAAGATGATTTGAAATCGTTGCGCGAAAAGGCCGACTTGTCGGGCAATGATTTCTTGCCGCTGGTCATCAAACTGGATGACTTGTTGACCCATCTGCAGTCCGTCGGCGACCTGGTGTCGCGCCTGTCGCGATTGCATGTGGCCGCCGCGCGCGACAACGACTCGCACACCGATACCGCGGTCATCGAACAAGGCGGCATGGAGCCTGTGCCTGCGAGCCGCGCCGCGGCGCCGGCCGCACCGGCGGCGAAGCTGGAAACCACCGTGACCTCGATGCTGCAGCAGCTGACGCAGCGAGTCGCGGGCGAGAACAACAAGGACGCCACGCTGCAATGCAGTGGTTTCGATACGGTGCCGGATGAATATCGGCGCATCGTCAAGGACATTTCAGTGCAAGCCGTGCGCAATGCCGTCGTCCATGGGATCGAGCCCGCCGAGGCGCGTGCCGCAGCCGGCAAACCGGCGCATGGCGCGCTCAAGCTGATATTTCAGGATCACGGTGACGCAGGCTACAAACTGATTGCCGAGGACGACGGCCAGGGCTTGTCGATCGACCGTATCAAGGAAGCCGCGCTGAAGAAGGGCTTTCTCACGCCCGAGAAGGCGGCTACCTTGGATGCCAAACAGGTTTTTGCATTGCTGTTTCAGCCGGGCTTCTCGACCGTGGAAGTCGCCACCAAGGATGCTGGACGCGGCGTCGGCATGAATCTGATGGCCGGGCTCATGCAGCAGGTCGGCGGAAAGGTATCGGTCGCGACCATGCCTGGGAAATTCACCCGACTGACCATGTCATTGCCGCCTGCGAAGCGCTCGAGCAATACGGAAGCCGCCTAAATGCCTCGCATGAATAGTGTCAAGAATGCCTTGAAGCTCATGATCGTCGATGATTCGAACATCATTCGTCGGCGCATCGAGCGTTCGCAACAAATCGACCGCCTGGAAGTGGTGGGCGCGGCGAGCAATGGCCGCGCCGCCGTGGAGATGTTTCGCCGCACCCAGCCGGATGTCGTGACCATGGACCTAACCATGCCTGAGATGGACGGCATCGAGTGCGTCGAGGAGATCATTGCCCTGAATCCCGATGTGCTGATCTTGGTGGTATCTGCGCTTGCCGACAAAGCGACCGCGGTCGAGGCCATCGAAAAGGGGGCAAACGGATTTCTCTGCAAACCATTCACCGATCGCCAGCTCAATGATGCGTTGGAAGAGCTGCTATCGGAGGCTTGATGTTCAAAGAAGCAGAAATTCGCACATTCATTGAAGGCACTACCGCGTACTTTGAGACTTCGGCGCAGCAGTCGGCCACCGTCGGTTCGCCCTATCTGGTGACGGATGGAAAACCCGGGGCCTACGAATATACCGGAGTCATATCCATCACCGGTGCGCGCAGAGGGGTGGTTTACTTCACGGCCCCGCGCGGCATGCTGACGGTGCTGTTGATGCGCATGCAGGAAACCGACACCAGCGACGAAAACATCAAGGATCTGGTGGGCGAGGTCGCGAATACCATTTCCGGCAATGCACGTCGCGATTTCGGCAAGAATTTCGTCATTTCGGTGCCGACCGTCATTGCGCACGATCTGGACAAGGTGACCACGCCGCATTCGAGATCTTTCGTCATTCCGATCAACTGGCGCACTCACTCCGCCAAATTGGTCGTGTGTCTGGAATGACGAACGACTTTACCGCCGACTGATCTTCACGAAAATCCAATCCAGCGTCCGGCCATGGCGACCATCAGCCACGCGGCCAGCGTCCCCACGGCGACGCTGCGCGCGATGCCGTCGCTGGCGCCGCGCCTCACCAGTGGATTGAAGGCGAAATAAGTGACCGCCAAGGCGATGGCCAGCGAGATCATTTTCACCCAAAATGCCTCGCGTCCATAGAGTTTTACCGGTTCGGAGATCCCGAGCAAAATGCCGGTAATCAGCAGGGTGACCACTGCGGCATTCATGTAGCGGCGCGAGCTTTTGTACAATTCGGACGGCGCCGTCTTCAGGCCGATTCCCAACACCGCCAACGCGATAATGAGAACCGATCCCCCCAGCATCGCCAGCGCCAGCAAGTGTGTGGCTTCAATGGCGGGAAACAGCCAGGTGGATTCGCGGATGGCCTGGCCAAGCGCCGAGGCTTCGATGTTCTGGGCAATGGCATACAGGTTCATGGTCTAACCTGGGTCCAACGGACAGCCCGTGAGCTGCGACATGGTGGGCGAGGTAATGCTGTCGCAGTCGAACCAGTTGTAGGCGATGAGACGGCCGAAAACGATGACGCAGGCCCACGCACTCAAGGATATGGCGGCGCATATTTTGGATTTGTTCGGCACCGGGCCTAAGTCCCATGCCGCCTTGTCGCGCTCCACCTTGAAGGTAAAGACGATGATGTTGATGGCCGCAATGAGAATCATCAGGCACTTCAGGCGAAACCACAGACTGTGATATGTGCGGATAGGAATCGCCAGAAACAGCATGCCGCCGGTGATCACCAGCAGTGCGAAGCCGGCGATGGTCCACGGCAGCATTCGCGACAGCATTTGCGAAACCGGGACTTGGCGGTAGGAAACACCCAGCAGGCGCAGATCGATCATCGCAATGGTGCCGACGAACAGCATGATGGACATGACATGCGTCGATTCGGTGATTGCATACATATAAAGCGACTCGTGAAGCTCGATGCTCCACGGGGTGTCGGCCAACTTGGTGACCAAAGTCTCCAGCATCGATTCCCCCAGGCCTTATTTTTCAGCGCAGGCGCGTAACTGCCCGAAATCGCCGCCAATTGTCCGCAACGCGCGAAATTGTATTGCAAAAACAGCTATCTAAAGCGATTATAAGCAGCGATTATATGTGTCGGAGTTTCGCGCCGTCCAGCAAATGCGCGGCGTGATCAAGCAAAAATTAAAGTGGTTGGCTGGAGGAGACCCGATATGAAACTTCGTTTCGTTCGAGCGGTTGGATTGGGGCTGGCCGCAGCGTTTTGCATCGGGGCGCCCGTGCTGGCGCATCACGCTTTCCAAGCCGAATTTGATGGCAACTCGCCCATCATGCTGCAGGGCAAAGTCACCAAGGTGGAATGGATCAATCCACATACCTGGGTTCATATGGACGTCGTCACCGACGGCGTTTCTCAAGAATGGATGATCGAAGCGGGCACACCCAACACATTGCTGCGCGAAGGCATCAATCGCGACACGCTGAAGACTGGTGAAACCATCATCGTGCGCGGCTACCGCGCCAAAGATGTGCGTTGTCGTCCGGCCTGCAAGGCCAATGGCCGCGATGTCACATTCCTCGACGGTCACAAGGTGTTCATGGGCTCGAGCGGCACGGGCGCACCAAAAGACGGTTCCGATCCGAATGAAAAATAACTGAACGCGGCGTGATCGCTCATGGCTAGTGAGGGGAAGTTTCTGCATAAGAGCAAAATGATCATTGGGTTGGCGGCGGTGTGGGCGCTTGGGTTGGCGCAAAGTCATGCGGCTCCGGCCGTGGATCGCATCGGCGGTCATCCTAACTTCAGCGGTGTTTGGTCGGTGATGAACACCGCCAATTGGGATATCGAACCGCATCTCGCGCGCGCTGCCCTGGAGTTGCGGCCCGGTCCGGTGGTGCCCGTGCCTGCGAAAGCCATCCTCGCCTTGGGCGCGGTGGGTTCCGTGCCGGCCGGCATGGGCGTGGTGGAGGGCGGAAAAATTCCGTACACCGCCGCGGCGTTGGCGAAGAAACTCGACAACCAGAAAAACTATTTGGAGCGAGACCCCGAAGTTAAATGCGATTTGCCGGGCGTCCCCCGCGCCAATTACATGCCGCTGCCCTTGCAGATCGTACAGTCCGGAAAGACTTTTCTGATGTCTTACGAGTACGCCGGCGCCGTGCGCGACGTGCTGTTCAAGGATCCGGGTCCTGCGCCCATCGACAGCTGGATGGGCCAGTCGGTCGGCAAGTGGGAGGGTGACACCCTGGTGATCACCGTGACAGGCCAGAACGACAACACCTGGTTCGATCGCGCCGGTAATTTTCATTCCGCCGACATGAAAGTGGTGGAACGCTGGACCATGACCAGCGAGAACACCATTCGCTACGAAGCGCAGATCACGGATCCGGCAACTTTCACCAAGCCCTGGAAAATGAGCATGATTCTGTATCGCCGACTGGGCGAAGATGCTCGATTGCAGCAATTCAAATGCGTCGAATTCGTCGAAGAACTGATGTATGGCGACTTGCGCAAGGAGCCCCTGAAATGAACACCATCAAATTGATTGCTTGTGCGGCGCTCGCCGCGGCCACCGCGGCAACCTCTGCATACGCCGCCGCGCCAACAGCGGCCGCAGCGGCTGCCTATAAGGCGCCGACCAATGCCTATGGCCAGCCGGATCTGGAGGGCACGTGGACCAACGCGTCGCTTACCACCTTTGAACGCTCCAAGGAATTCGGCACGCACAAGGCGCTGACCGATGCCGAAGTGAAGAAGATCGAAGGTGAAGACGCGAAGATGGTGGCCGAGGGCAATGCGCCCACTGATCCAAATGTAAAGACCACCGATCTGCCGCACGAATGCGGGCGTGGCTTCAGCGGCGCAGGCTGCGGCTACAACGTGGCATGGATCGACCCGGGTTCGACGGTCATGCGGGTCAACGGTGAGCCGCGTTCCTCATTTCTCACTGAGCCGGCCGACGGCAGATTGCCGCCGCTGAAAGCCGGCGTCGTGCTGCCCGCGATGTATCAGCACCGCGGCGAGAATCCGGAGAACATGACATTGGCCGAGCGTTGTCTGACCTCCTTTGGCTACAGCGCGGGGCCCATCATGCTGCCGCTGCTGTACAACAACAATTATGAGATTGCGCAAAGCAAAGACACGGTGGCGATCGTCGTTGAGATGGTGCACGACGTGCGCATGATTCATATCGGTGCGAAGCATCGCAGCGACGGTGAGCGTCCTTGGATGGGCGATTCCATCGGCTGGTATGAAGGGCCGACCTTGGTGGTCGAGACCACCAATTTCCCGGAGGCGACCGCTCTGCACGGTGCATGGAAGGAGCTGAAGGTCACCGAACGATTCACGCGTGTGGGTCCGCGTCGCGTCCTGTATCAGTTCAAGGCCGAAGACCCCAGCGTGTGGGACAAGCCAATCGCAGGCGAGTACGAGTTCAGCGCTTCAAAGGGCAGGATCTTCGAGTATGCCTGTCATGAAGGCAATTATGCGCTGGAAGGGATCCTGTCCGGTGCGCGTGCCGACGAAGCGACAGCGGCTGAAAAAGCCAAAGCCGCGGCGGCCAATAAAACCGCCGCCGCTCCGGTCACGGGTACCAAGAAACAGTAGCTACTTGCGCGGATTTACCGTGGGGTGCGATGCGGAGAGTCCGCCATCCACAGCCAGGGCTTGGCCGTTCACATAGGAAGCCGCATCGGATGCCAAAAACAAGGCGGCCTGTGCGATTTCCTGCGGTTCTCCATTACGCTGCAACGGGTTGAGCTGGCCGATCTTTCCCGCGGTGCCGCGCTCCCGCGCGCGGTCGAAGATCGGCTTGGTCATTCCGGTTTCGATCAAGCCCGGACAGATCGCATTGATGCGCACGCCGGTACCGGCCAATTGATAGGCGATGGTCTGCACCAAGCTGACGACGCCCGCCTTGCTGGCGCTATACGGAACGCCACCGGCTCCCGAGCGCAACCCCGCCACCGACGCGGTGCAGATGATGGAGCCTTTTTTCTGTTTGACCATTTCCCGCGCCGCGTACTGGGCGAGTAAAAAGGTTCCGATCAGATTGATCTGCACGATCTCGGTGAAGCGTTCGGCGGTTTCTTCGAAAAATGGCACCAGCCCGCCGCTGACGCCGGCGTTGGCATAACAAACATCGAGACGGCCGAACTCCTGCACCGCTTGCGACACCGCAGCCGCGACGTTCGCCTCCACCGACGAATCCTTGGTCAATGCGATGGCGCGGCCGCCCGCTGCACGGATGGCGGCGGCTGTGGTTTCCACTTCGGGCGAGCGATCCAGCACCACAACCGACGCTCCCTCGGCGGCGAACAATAGGGCCGTGGCGCGCCCGATGCCGCTGGCCGCGCCGGTGACTATCGCGGATTTTCCCTGCAGTGTGTTCATTGCTTGCCTCAGGTTGCAGCGCGCAGTATACCCTCGGGCGGGTATGATTCATCGTCACAAGCTGGAGAGCCGACATGGCCGCAAGCTCCGATCGAATGCTGGATAAGTTGGAATCGGCGGTTCTGCGCCGCATAACGGCGCACCGTGCCGCACGCAATTCCACCATCACCCTATCGGTCGCTGCGTTGGTTGCGCTTACCGCCTTGGCGAGCGGCGTACTCACCGGCATTGCGGAGCCGCATCGCGAGGTCGCGGCTCGAGGCAGCGAAGCCGCTTTGTTGGCCGATGATGTGGGTCTGGCGCCGTCCTCGCTGCTCGCCAGCAACCAATGAGTGTCTTCCAGCGCCAGCTCGTCTTGATCGTGCTGTTGGCCGGTCTCGCGGGATTTGCCGGCGTTTGGGTTGGCGCGCGCGGCTTTCAAATCGACCCGCAGGCGCGGGCGCCGCTGCGCATGGCAGTCGACGAACTGACCAAGCGCGGATTAGTCGGCTTGAGTCACAGTCAAAAAGATCAAATCACCGATATCGAGTCGCGCTATGCGCGCAAGCGCGGCAAGTTGCGAGCGCGCATCGCCTGGGCGGATTCCGAATTGGCAGATGCGCTGGCCGAGGAAATGAGTCTCGGTCCGAAGGTCGAGACCTCGATTGAGCACTTGAAAAGCATCGTGGGCGAACTACAACATGAGACCGTGGCCTATGTGCTCGAGTTGCGCGCAACATTGACGGAACCGCAGCGCACGATATTCGACGAAAAGGTGGTGTCGGCCCTGATGACGCCTCCGGGTTGACATGCTAATGACTGTTGTAACGGACGAATCCGACGGCGCGTTGGCCGCACAAGCGCTGCAGGGCGACGATGCTGCCTTCGCCTTGCTGGTCTCGCGTCACAAAGGCTGGGCCTATCAATTCGTGCGGCGCTATGTCGGCAATAGCGCCGATGCCTACGATGTTTTACAGGATACATTTTTCTCTGCGTGGCGTGCCCTGGGCCGCTATGAGCGGGACCGGCCGTTCGAGTTCTGGCTGCGCCGCATTGCCTTGAACAAATGCCGTGATCGCAATCGGCGGGAAACAGTCCGGCGCTTGATCGGTGCGCGCAGCGGCGCTGAAGAATCCGAGGAAATCCAGGATCCCGCGCCAGGCCCATCGGCGCTGACCGAGGGAGATCAGGAATTGCGCTTGCTGGAGCGTTATATCGCCAAGCTCCCCAGGTCACTGATGGAGCCGTTGCTGTTGACCGCGCTCGAGGGCTTGTCGCAGGAAGAGGCCGGCAAACTGCTGGGAATCAGCGCCAAGGCCATTGAAACCAAGGTGTATAGAGCACGCATGCGGCTCACCGCCGTTTTCGGGCCGCGCGGTGTCGCGTGTTGAGCCGCTGCATCTTTGCGAGGATTTTCGTAGTCATTGCCGCAGCCTCGAGCCTGACGCCTGCGTTCGCGCACCACGCATTTCCAGCCACTTATTTGATCAATGAAAAAATCGCCATCGAGGGTACGGTGGTGGATTTCTTGGTTCGCAATCCGCATTCCTTCATCCACGTCATGGCGCCGGATCAGGATGGGGTGATGCAGACCTGGGCAATTGAATGGGGTCCGGGGATTCTCCTGGCGAGCGACAACATCGACAGCCAGACACTTAAGCCCGGCGATAAGGTCAAAATTACCGGCAGTCCGGGACGCGTCGCTGCGCAGCATCGCATTCGCATCACGACCATCGAGCGCACCACCGATCATTGGAAGTGGAAGGGCGCTTTCGACTGCAGTTGAGAGGAGATGATTGTATGAGCGATGCATATATTTGCGATTTTGTGCGGACACCGATCGGTCGCTACGAGGGTGCGCTGTCCAGAGTGCGCACCGACGATTTGGCTGCAACGGTCATCAAGCAGTTGATGGCGCGCCATGCTGCCGTGGCTTCCGCAGTCGATGAAGTGTTCATGGGCTGCGTGAATCAATCGGGCGAGGACAATCGCAATGTGGCGCGAATGGCGCTGCTGCTGGCCGGGCTTCCCTGCGAAACGCCAGGCGTGACGATGAACCGGCTGTGTGCATCCGGTCTCGATGCGGTGGCTGCCGCTGCGCGCGCCATTCGCGCCGGCGAGTTGGATATCGCCATCGCCGGAGGCGTTGAATCCATGACGCGCGCGCCATTCGTCATGGGCAAAGCGGAACGCGCGTTTCAGCGCAGCGCCGAACTCTATGACACCACCATTGGCTGGCGTTTCGTCAATCCACTGATGAAGTCGCTGTATGGCGTGGACTCGATGCCGGAGACCGGCGAAAACGTCGCCGCGGAATACAATATCTCGCGCCAAGATCAAGATGCATTCGCCTTCCGTTCTCAGCAGCGCGCGGCGCGCGCGCAGTCGGCCGGGGTATTTGCGCAGCAGATCGTGCCAGTGGCGGTACCGGGAGAGAAGAAGGGCGCACCTGCCCAAATCGTTGAAGAAGACGAGTATCCGCGGCCCGATACCACGCTGGAGGGGTTGGCCAGGCTCAAGCCAGTGGTGAAAGCGGATGGTACCGTGACCGCGGGCAATGCGTCCGGGATCAACGATGGCGCGGCGGCGTTGCTGCTGGCATCG
Source organism: Gammaproteobacteria bacterium (assembly GCA_034667865.1). GTDB lineage: Bacteria > Pseudomonadota > Gammaproteobacteria > Steroidobacterales > Steroidobacteraceae > Bog-1198. Next base: position 7,574 of record JAXDQN010000274.1, on the reverse strand, counting down.
GCCGCCGCCGTCGAGAAATATTCGCTGACCCCGCGCGTCAGGGTGCTCGGCTTCGCATCCGCAGGCGTCGCGCCGCGCGTCATGGGCGTCGGCCCGATTCCTGCGGTGAAAAAATTGGCGGCGCGTCTCAAGCTCAAACTGTCGGACTTCGATGTGGTGGAGTTGAATGAGGCATTCGCATCGCAGGCGTTGGCTTGCACACGGGCATTCGGATTCGCCGATGATGCGGAGCACGTCAATTGCAACGGCGGCGCGATCGCGTTGGGCCATCCGCTGGGAATGTCCGGCGCGCGCATCGCAGGAGCGGTCGCGCAAGAACTGCAGCGTCGCTCTGGGCGTTACGGACTGGCGACGATGTGCGTGGGCGTAGGCCAGGGAGCCGCGCTGGCGTTGGAGCGAGTCTGAATTTTTTGAATAAGTAAAAGTGTTTTCCGTCCGGGAAAAATAGGCTAAGTCGCGCGCCGGTTGCACCGCTGCACGAGCGTGCGCAACCTTTCAAAGGGGGCTGTGCGCTGTTACATTAACGGCCTCAAGGCGGAACCAAGTTCTGCATAGTGGAATAAAGAATGAGCATGAGTAAGGCTGGCTTCGAGGTTCAGGGCGGCATCGCCGTCATCACATTCGACAATGCGCCGGTGAACAGTTTGGGCTTGGAACTGCGCCAAGCGCTGGTAGCCGGAATCGAACGGGCCAACAGCGATGCGTCGGTCCACGCAATCGTGTTGATCGGTTCCGGCGCCGGTTTTTCCGGCGGCGCCGACATTCGCGAGTTCGGTACGCCGAAGGCTGCCGCGCAACCGCACTTAGGGACGCTGATCAGCTGCGTCGAGGACAGCGTCAAACCTGTGATCGCCGCGATCGGCGGCGTGTGCATGGGCGGCGGATTGGAATTGGCACTGGGTTGCCACTACCGCGTGGGTGCAGCCGGCGCGAAGATCGCGTTGCCTGAAGTTAAATTGGGCCTGCTCCCGGGCGCCGGCGGCACGCAGCGGCTACCGCGCTTGCTGGGCGCCGATGGCGCACTCAACATGATTGTGTCCGGCGCGACCGTGCCCTCGGAAAAATTGCGCAGCACAGCTCTGTTCGATGCGTTCACCGACGGCGATTTGCCCGAGGCCGCGCTGGCGTTTGCGCGCCGCGTGGTCAGCGAGAAGCTTCAACCTAAGCGGGTGCGCGACCTCAAGCTGAAGATGCCGAACTACGAAGCGTTTTTTCAATTCGCGCGCAATACCGTGAAGGCGGTGGCGGGTAAGTATCCGGCGCCGCTCGCCTGCGTCGAGGCGGTGGCTGCGGCCTACGATCGTTCGTTCGAAGCGGGCATCGCACGCGAGCGCGAACTGTTCACCATGTTGATGCTGTCTCCGGAGTCGGCTGCGCTGCGTCACATATTTCAGGCGGAGCGCGCTGCGTCGCACATTCTCGATGTGCCGGGCGACACACCGACCCGGCCTATCGCCACGGTCGGGGTGATCGGCGCGGGCACCATGGGCGGCGGCATCACCATGAGCTTGATAAATGCCGGCATTCCGGTGGTCATGCTGGAAATGAAGCAAGAGGCGCTGGACCGTGGGCTTGCCACCATGCGTAAAAATTACGGCGGTGCCCTAAAGAAAGGCACGTTGACCGAAGCGACGCTCGCACAGCGCTTGAGTTTGGTCACACCGACGCTCGACTACGCACGGCTTCAAGACGTCGATCTGGTTATCGAGGCGGTGTTCGAAAGCATGGACGTCAAGAAGGCCGTGTTCGAGAAATTGGACCAGGTCGTGAAGCCCGGCGCCATCTTGGCCTCCAATACGTCGGCACTGAATCTGGATCAGATCGCGGCCTTTACCAAACGTCCGCAAGACGTCATCGGTCTGCATTTCTTCAGTCCCGCGAATGTCATGCGCCTGCTCGAGATCGTGCGCGGCGCCAGGACTGCCAAGGACGAGCTCGCCACTGCCATGCAGCTCGCGAAAAAGATGGGCAAGGTGGCGGTAATCTCGGGCGTTTGCGAGGGTTTCATCGGCAACCGCATGATCGCGCGCTACGGCGCGGCGGCGCATGATTTGATCATGGCAGGCGCGCTGCCTGAACAAGTCGACAAGGCATTGCAGGATTTCGGCATGGCTATGGGGCCATTTCGCATGAGCGATCTGGCCGGACTGGATATCGGCTGGGCGGCGCGCAAGCGGCGTAAAGCCGAATTCCCTGATCGCGATTCGGCCAATGTGGCGGACGATTTGTGCGAACAGGGACGCTTCGGCCAGAAGACCGGCGCGGGCTTCTACCGCTATGCGGCAGGTTCGCGCGATCCGATAGCGGATCCGGAAGTGACCGCCATCATCGAAAAATACCGCAAACAGAAAGGCATCGCGCCCCGCAAAGTCAGCAGCCAGGAAATTGTCGAGCGCTGCATCTATGCGCTGGTCAACGAAGGGGCGCGCATCGTCGAGGACGGCACGGCTCAGCGTAGTTCCGACATCGACATCGTGTATCTCAATGGCTACGGATTTCCCGCGTGGCGCGGCGGGCCGATGTTCTATGCCGATCAAGTGGGCTTGTCCGAAGTCGCGCGCGCGTTGCGGCACATGGCCGCCGGCCCGGGGGCAGACAAGGATTTTTGGACACCGGCGCCGCTGCTGGCGCGCCTGGCTGAACAGGGCAAAACATTCAGCGCCTACAAGGGAGCCGAGAAGTGACACAAGCCGTCATCGTTTCCACTGCGCGCACCGGTCTCGGCAAGAGCTGGAAGGGCGCCTTCAATATGACCTACGGCCCGACGTTGGGCGCCCATGCCGTAAAACATGCCGTGGCGCGCGCGGGCATCGATCCCGCCGAAGTCGAGGATGTGATCATGGGATCCACTTTCGGCGAGGGAACCACCGGCGGCAATGTGGCGCGCGCGATCGCGCTGCGCGCCGGTTTGCCCACCAGCACGGCGGGCTTGAGCATCAATCGTTTCTGCAGCTCCGGTTTGCAGTCCATTGCACTGGCGGCGCAGCGGGTCATGACCGAAGGCGCTGCCGTGATCGTCGCCGGCGGCCTCGAAAGCATTTCTTGCGTACAGAACGAAACCAATACGCACATGCGGCGCGACCCTTGGATCGATGAACACAAGCCGACGCTGTACTGGAGCATGTTGCAGACGGCCGAAACAGTGGCCAAGCGCTACAACATTTCCAAAGATGCGCAGGATGAGTACGGCGTGCGCAGCCAGCTTCGCGCGGCGGCCGCGCAGGCCGCCGGCAAGTTCAAGGACGAGATCGTGCCCATGACCACCACCATGGGTGTGGCCGATAAGACCACCGGCATGATATCGACTCGCGAGGTGACCATCTCGAGTGACGAAGGCATCCGTCCTGACACCACCCTGGAGGGCGTGCAGAAGATCCGTTCAGCCATGCCGGGCGGCGTGATCACAGCCGGCAATGCCAGTCAGTTTTCTGACGGCAGCAGCGCTTGTGTGGTCATGGACGCAACGCTGGCGGAAAAGCGCGGCATCCAGCCGCTGGGAATATTCCGCGGCTTCGCCGTGGCCGGCTGCGAACCCGATGAAATGGGCATCGGCCCGATTTACGCGGTGCCGCGGCTGCTGCAGCGCGCCGGTGTAAAAATCAGCGACATCGATCTGTGGGAATTAAATGAGGCATTCGCCTGCCAGGTGCTGTATTGCCGCGACAAGTTGGGCATCCCCGACGAGCGTTTGAACGTCAATGGCGGGGCGATCGCGGTCGGCCACCCCTACGGCGTCAGCGGTGCGCGCTTGACGGGACATGCATTGATCGAAGGCAAACGCCGCGGCGCGAAACTGGTGGTGGTGACCATGTGCATCGGCGGCGGCCAGGGAGCTGCGGGCCTGTTCGAGGTCGCCTGATGGGAGTGCGCGATCTTTTCGAACTGGGCGGCAAGGTGGCGCTCATCACCGGCGGCTCCCGCGGCCTCGGACTGCAGATTGCGAAGGGCTTGGGCGACATGGGTGCGAAAATCGCCATCAGTGCGCGCAAAGCGCACGAATTGGACGCTGCCAAAGCGGAACTCAAGCAGCACGGCATCGATGCGCTGACGGTGGTGAATGACCTGTCGAAGAACGATCAAGTCCCGGTGCTGGTCGATGCAGTGGTCAAGCATTACGGCTCGATCGATATTCTGGTGAACAACGCAGGCGCCAGTTGGGGTGCGTCGGCGGAACAGCATCCCATCGAAGCCTGGAACAAGGTGATGACCCTGAATGCCACCAGTGTGTTCGCCTTGAGCCAAGCGGTGGCGAATCGCTGCTTCATTCCGCAACGTTCCGGCAGCATCATCGTCATTGCTTCCACCGCCGCGCTGCGCGCGGGCATGCAAATGAAGGCGGCGGCCTACTATTCGTCCAAGGCCGCTGCGCTGCACCTGACGCGCGCGCTGGCCGCCGAGTGGGGTCAATTCAATATTCGCGTCAACGCCATCTGCCCGGGATTTTTCCCGTCAAAAATGGCGAGCGGCTTGTTGGAGGGGATTCAGGCGGAAGTCATTGCGCGCACGCCGTTGGGCCGCATTGGCGGAGACACGGACTTGCAAGGTGCTGCGGTGTATCTCGCCTCCGAAGCCTCGCGCCACGTGACCGGCCAATACATTGCCGTCGACGGCGGCGCTTCGAGTACATGAGCTCGAACCTCCCGCCGACGGGTCTGCGCGAGAACTCGGCGCAGCAAACGTTCGACAGCGCCAGGCTGATCGGCTGGATGCACGAAAACATTGCCGACTTTGCCGGCCCGATCGAAATTCAACAATTTGCCGGCGGCCAATCGAATCCCACCTTTCTGCTGAGCTCGCCGGAGCGGCGCTTTGTATTGCGGCGCAAGCCGCCGGGTAAACTGCTGCCCTCGGCGCACGCGGTCGATCGTGAATTCCGGGTGCTGGAAGCGCTCAAGGACAGCGACGTGCCGGTGGCGCACGCCTATGCGCTGTGCGAAGACCCGGACATCATCGGCAGCGCGTTCTACGTGATGGACTATATCGAAGGACGCATTTTCTGGGATGCCACTCTGCCCGAAGTGCCGTTGGGCGAACGCCGCGGCATCTATCAGGAAATGGTGCGTGTCCAAGCCGCGTTGCATTCGGTGGACTATGCATCGGTCGGTTTGGGCGACTTCGGCAAACCCGGCAACTACATCGGGCGACAAGTCACGCGCTGGACCCAGCAATATCGTGCCGCGCAGACTGAAAAGATCGATGCGGTGGAGCAGTTGATCGAGTGGTTGCCGCAGCACATTCCGGCCGGCGAGCAGACCAGCATCGTGCACGGCGACTTCCGTCTCGACAACACCATTTTTCATCCCACCGAGCCACGTATTTTGGCGGTGCTGGACTGGGAGCTATCCACGCTGGGCCACCCCATGGTGGACCTGGCGTACTTCTGTATGCGCTACAACCTACCGGTGGTTGAATTCCGCGGCCTGCGCGGCTTGGACACATCCAAGCTGGGCATTCCCAGCGAAAGCGAATGCATCGCACAGTACTGCAAGTTGCGCGGGCTGCCGCCGGTGGCACCGCAGGACTGGACCTACTACCTGGCCTTCTGCATGTTTCGACTCACGGGCATTTTGCAGGGCGTGCTGGCCCGCGCACTGCAGGGCAACGCCTCGAGCCAGACCGCCTTGCAAGCCGGCCGGCGCGCGCGGCCGCTGGCGGAACTGGGCTGGCAACTCGTGCAAGAATCTTTCGGCGTTTGAAAATCTAAAGGATTTCCATGGACTTCTCCCACAGTGACAAGGTTCGCGAACTGCAAGAGCGCATCACCGCGTTCATGGACCAGTACATCTATCCGGCCGAAAAGGACTATCACGATGAGGTGGAACGCAATCGGCGCGACGGCAATCCCTGGCAGGTCACCCAGGTGGTGGAGAACCTGAAGAAGCGCGCCAAGGCGGAAGGCCTATGGAATTTCTTCCTGCCGCATTCGGATCGGGGCGCAGGACTCACCAATTTGGAATATGCGCCGCTATGCGAAATCATGGGCCGCTCGCATATTGCGCCCGAGACCTTCAATTGTTCTGCGCCCGACACCGGCAACATGGAAGTGCTGGCGCGCTACGCGACGCCCAGCCAACAACAGGAGTGGCTGACGCCGCTGCTGGAAGGCAAGATCCGTTCCGCTTTTGCGATGACCGAACCGGCCGTCGCCTCCAGCGACGCGACCAACATTCAAGCCTCCATCGTGCGCGACGGCGACAGCTATGTGATCAACGGCCGCAAATGGTGGACCTCGGGTGCCGGCGACCCACGCTGCGATATTTTGATCTTCATGGGCAAGACCAACCCGGAAGCCGGCCGCCACAGTCAGCAATCCATGATTCTGGTGCCCATGAAGACGCCGGGCGTCAAGGTGCTGCGCAAACTGAGCGTATTTGGCTATGACCACGCGCCGCATGGACACGCCGAAGTGGATTTCCAGAATGTGCGCGTGCCGGTGGAAAATTTGCTGCTCGGCGAAGGGCGCGGCTTCGAGATTGCGCAAGGGCGACTGGGGCCGGGACGTATCCACCATTGCATGCGCACCATCGGTGTGGCGGAGCGCGCGCTGGAATTGATGTGCAAGCGTTCCCAGCAGCGGATTGCCTTCGGCAAACGTTTGTCGGAACAGGGCGTGACGTTGGAACGCATCGCGGAGTCGCGCATCATGATCGATCAGGTTCGCTGGCTGGTGCTGAACGCGGCCTACATGATGGATACCGTCGGCAATCGGGCCGCGAAGGCCGAAATTGCCATGATCAAGGTGGCGGCGCCGACCATGACGCTGAAGGTGCTCGACTGGGCCATCCAGATGCATGGCGCCGGGGGCGTGAGCGACGACTTTCCGCTCGCGGCGCTTTGGGCGGGCGCCCGCACCCTGCGCCTGGCCGACGGCCCGGACGAAGTGCATCGCGACGCCATCGCCAAGCTCGAGCTGTCGCGCTATAGGCCGAAATAGGCAGAAGATCGCATGCCCAACGCGCATTTCAAATTTTGGCCGTCGCATGCGATGCACAACCTGATCGCGCCGGCGACCAACCTGTTCTATAACGCCGAAGTTTCCGCGCGGCGCTACCCGAACAAGCCGTATCTGGTGTTCTACGACACCCCGATCAGTTTCGCTGAGTTTCACGACGAGGCGAATCGAATAGCAGGCTATCTGCAGCAAGTGTGCGGCGTCGCCAAGGGTGACCGCGTGATGCTGCTGATGCAGAACAGCCCGCAGTTCATGATCGGTTACTACGGGATACTGCGGGCGGACGCAGTGGTCGTACCCTTGAACCCGATGAATATCACCCCGGAGATTTTGAAATTTTCCAAGGACGCGGGCAGCGACAAGATGTTGGTGTCGCAGGAGCTGTACGCGCGCGTCGAGCCGCTGCTCAAGAGCGGGGATGTGAAACAAGCCATCGTCGCGGCCTACAGCGACTATCTGAAAGCACCCACCCAGCTGGCGGTGCCGGATTTCATCGCGGCTGCGCGCGTGGAAATCAAAGAGCCGGGCGTGACGTTGTGGAAAGATGTCATCGCTCAAAATCTCAAGCCGGGGCCGCTGACCGCCGGGCCCGACGATCTGGCCGTGATGCCCTATACCTCCG
>JAXDQN010000273.1:0-4961 GCA_034667865.1 Gammaproteobacteria bacterium | reverse complement strand
CACGTTGCCTTCTTCATCCGCAGGCAAGGCATCGAACAACGACGACCAGGATCCAACATCGCTCCAGCCCACATCCAGCGGCAACACCAAGGCGTCCTTGGTTCGCTCCATGACCGCATAGTCGATCGATTCGCTGCGGCACTTTGCGAATTCGGCCTTATCGATGCGCACGAAGTCCAAATCGGTTTTGGCCGCGTTAAAGGCCGCGGTCGAGGCGGCCAGAATATCCGGAGCGAAGGCGGCCAATTCTTCCAGGTAGCGCGCGGCCTTGAACACGAACATCCCGCTGTTCCAGTAGTAATCACCGGAGGCGACAAATTGCTGGGCGACGTCGATTGGGGGCTTCTCAGTGAATTGCGCCACCGGATAGACGGGCCCGGACCCTTCGCCGCGGCGAATGTAGCCATAGCCGGTTTCCGGTGCATGCGCCACGATGCCGAAAGTCACCAGCTTGCCCTTCTCAGCGAATCCGGCCGCGACGCTCGCGGCCTGTTGAAAGCCCTTGGCGTCGCGAATGACGTGATCGGCCGGCGCCACCACCAGGATGGCATCGGCATCGATCGCCAGCGCCGCCAATGCCGCCAGTGCGACCGCCGGCGCGGTATTGCGGCCGCTGGGTTCCAGCAAGATGGCAGCGGGCTTTAAGTCCATGGCGCGAATTTGTTCCGCCACAGTGAAACGGTGCGCTTCGTTGCACACCACCACCGGAGGCAGAGCTCCCGGAATGGCGGCCAGGCGCAGCGCGGTATCTTGCAGCATGGTGAGCTTACTGGTGAGAGCCAGCAGCTGCTTGGGATACATTTCCCGCGACAGCGGCCACAGGCGCGTGCCTGCGCCGCCGGAAAGAATGACTGGAATGAGTGCTGCCACGTCCTTACCCCTTGCCGCGACCGATCGCATAATAACTGAAGCCGGCCTTAGCCATCTGCGCCGGGTCATAGAGATTTCGGCCGTCGAAAATCACCGGCGCGCTCAAGGCACCCTTGATGAAATCAAAATCGGGACTGCGAAATTCCCGCCATTCTGTGATGATGGCCAGCGCATCGGCGCCTTCCAGCGCCTGGTCGGCAGTCTTGCAAAGCGTCAAGTCATCGCGACTCCCGTAGATGCGCGCGCACTCCGCCATCGCCACCGGATCGTAGGCGCGCACTTTGGCGCCCGCGCTCCACAACGCTTCCATCAACACGCGGCTCGCGGCTTCGCGCATGTCATCGGTGTTAGGTTTGAAGGCCAGGCCCCATATGGCGATCACCTTGCCGCGCAGGCTGCCGAAATGCGCCTTCATCTTGTTGAACAGGATCTGTTTCTGTCGCGCGTTGACGCTTTCGACGGCCGACAAGATGCTGGCGTCATAGCCGACTTCCTCTGCCGATCGCTGCAGCGCTTGCACGTCCTTGGGAAAACAGGAACCGCCGTACCCCACACCCGGATAAATGAAGGCGTAACCGATTCTGGGATCGGAGCCGATGCCCACTCGGACCGATTCGATGTCGGCGCGAAAGTGCTCGGCGAGATTGGCCAGTTCGTTCATGAAACTGATTTTGGTGGCCAGCATGGCATTGGCCGCGTATTTGGTGAGTTCCGCGGAACGCACGTCCATGACGATCATTCGGTCGCGATTGCGGATGAACGGCTCGTAGACTGCCCGCATTAACTCTTCCGCCCGTTCACTATCCGTCCCGATGACGACCCGGTCCGGTTTCATGAAGTCGGCAATCGCCGCACCCTCTTTCAAAAACTCAGGGTTCGACACGGTGTCGAACTCGATGCCGGCGCCTCGTGCCTTCAAGGTCTCATCGACCGCGGCACGCACCTTATCGGCGGTCCCCACCGGCACCGTCGATTTGGTGACCACCACCTTGTAGCCGGTCATGTGCTGGCCGATGGTCCGCGCCACCGCCAGCACATAACGCAGGTCGGCCGAACCGTCCTCGTCCGGCGGCGTGCCGACGGCAATCAATTGCAACAACCCGTGGGCGACGCCCTGCTCGGCATTGGTGCTGAACTGCAAGCGACCGGTCTCGGCGTTTCGCTTGACCACCTCATCCAAGCCCGGCTCATGGATCGGCACCTCGCCGTTTTTGAGCATGGCGATCTTGCGCTCGTCCACGTCAACACACAGCACATGGTTGCCCATGTCCGCAAAGCACGCGCCCGTCACCAGGCCCACGTAGCCAGAGCCAAAAATCGTAATATTCATGCGTAATCTTCTGATTTGATAGGAAAAACTGAGGTGTCAGCCTAGCGGTTTTGGCCAGCCTAGTAAAGGCGGCCAAAGGCTTATGGCGTGTGCGACAACCAGGGATCGGCGAGCAATTTTTTCTCCCACGCCAGCGAACTGGTGACGATGGCCGACAGGTCATCGTAGCGGGGGCGCCAGCCCAGTTCCGAGCGAATGCGCTCCGCCTTGGCCACCAGATAGGCCGGATCTCCGGCCCTGCGAGCCTCTTCGCGCACCACCAAGGATTTACCGGCGACTTGCTCCACCATCCGCAAAACCTCGCGCACCGAATAACCGTGGCCGTAGCCGACATTCAGGGTGTTCGACTTGCCACCATCCCGCAGGTAACCCAGCGCGTTCAGATGAGCCGCCGCCAAATCCTCGATGTGTAAATAGTCGCGCACCCCGGTGCCATCGGGCGTTGGGTAGTCGCTGCCGAAAACCGATACGTGCGGGCGCTTACCGACCATGGCCTCGCAGGCCACTTTGGTGAGCAGCGTGGCTCCGGGGGTCGCCTGTCCGATTCGCCCCCCCGGATGCGAGCCCGCAACATTGAAGTATCGCAGCACGACGTAGCGCAGGGAATTGACCGCCGCCACGTCGCGCAGCATCCACTCACTCATGAGCTTGGAAGTGCCGTAGGCGTTGATCGGCTGGGTCGGTGATTCTTCGCTGGCGTAGCCGTCCTGCGGCATGCCGTAGACCGCAGCCGTTGAAGAAAATACAAAGTTCTGGACCTGATTCTCGATGCAGGCCTGCAGCAGGCTGCGCGTCGAGCAGGTGTTGTTGCCGTAGTATTTTAGCGGCAGCGCCACCGATTCCGGCACGATGGTATGGGCGGCAAAGTGCATGACGGTATCGATGCGGTGCTCGGCGAGCAGCCGCGACACCAGCGCATAGTCGCCCACCTCGCCCACGACCAACTCGCCGCTGGTAACCGCCTGGCGAAATCCCTTCCCCAGGTTGTCGAGGACGACGACCTGCTCGCCGGCTTCACCGAGTTGACGCACGACATGGCTGCCAATGTATCCGGCGCCGCCGGTGACGAGAATCGCCCCTTTTCCCAAAATCTCTCCGATCGAAGCTAGTTAACTGGGCCTTGCGCTATCCGAAGGCCCGGGGATTCTAGCAACTCGTCGGGGTTTTAGGCTGGTCACTTTACGATCATCGCTGGTCATGGTGCTGAGACGCGCCCACACCAGGTCATGTGCCTGCGGCGCAGGCGTATATTCGGCCACAACATCGCTCAGCAGCTGGAGCGAGCGTTGGCAGTCGAATCGACCCATGGCCGAAGTCGTTTCGCTCAAGAATTCGTGCACCCGCTCCCAGGGCATGGAGTGCTCAATGGCGCGCAGGATCATGGGATGTTCCGTGCCGGTGACGTTGTTGCCGATTAACAGCTCTTCATAAAGTTTCTCAGCGGGCCGCAAACCGGTAAACGAAATCTCAATATCGCCTTCCGGATGCTGATCGTCGCGCACCGTTAACCCGGCCAAGTGGATCATGCGCCGCGCCAGATCGCCGATTCGTACCGGTTTGCCCATGTCGAGCACGAACACATCGCCGCCCTCTGCCATGGATCCCGCCTGGATCACCAGCTGAGCCGCCTCGGGGATGGTCATGAAGTAGCGGATGACTTCAGGATGCGTCACGGTCACGGGACCACCCGCTTTGATCTGTTCATTGAATAGCGGCACGACCGAGCCGGACGAGGCCAGCACGTTGCCGAAACGCACCATGCAGAATCGAGTCTTGCTGCCACGGCGTTGCAAGCCTTGCAGGACGATCTCGGCAAAGCGCTTGGTCGCGCCCATGACGTTGGTTGGATTGACCGCTTTGTCGGTTGAAATCAATACAAATGTCTCGACGTCGGCCTCGTGAGCGGCCTCGGCCACGTTCCACGTCGAGATCACGTTGTTGTTGATGCCCTCAATGACATTTTGTTCGACGATGGGCACGTGCTTATACGCCGCCGCGTGATAGACCGTTTGCACCCGATAGGCATTGAATATGTCGCGCACGCGAAGTCTGTCGTGCGCATTTCCCATGAGTCCGATCAACTCCGTCGACAGCGCATTTTTTTCCGCCAGCGCGCGCAGCTCTCTCTCAATGTTGTAGAGCGCGAGTTCCGACATTTCGAACAAGACCAAACGCCTTGGGGCCAACCCAATGATCTGACGGCAGAGCTCCGATCCGATGGAACCGCCCGCTCCTGTCACCATGACCACCCGATCTCGGATACACGCGTCGAACAATGCCGCTTTCGGCGGAACCGCATCTCGGCCCAACAAGTCGCACACATCGACTTCGCGCAAATCGGTCAGATTCGCAGTACCAGTGACCAATTGCCCGATATCAGGCACGGATTGCACATGAACGCCGAGCGGCTCCAGCTTGGTCAGGATCTCGCGGCGGCGGTGACGCGACAAAGACGGCAGCGCCAGCAAAATCCGGTCGATGCCGTGACTCTTGATCAAAGAAGGAAGGCTGTCTGGCAGTTGGACTTTTATGCCGTTCACCATGCGACCGCGAAGCGCCTTGTTGTCGTCGATGAAGACCACAGGGTCAAAAGCTCGAGTGGTCATCAACAAACCGGACAAATGGGCGCCCGCATCCCCAGCGCCATAGATGGCCACTCGGGCGACGGTGGGCATGATGTAACGGCGCAGAAGGTAATAGCGAACCACAAAGCGTGAACCCGCGACGTATAGCAACGCAATGATTGAGTAGATGGCGACAA
>JAXDQN010000272.1:0-2982 GCA_034667865.1 Gammaproteobacteria bacterium | reverse complement strand
CGGATCGACGCGAAACAAGTGATCAGCCATGCGCTGCGTTGCCCCGAAATACACGCCGGCCGGCGACCAATCGAGCGCCTGAGGGTCTTCGTCGAAATTCTTGGTCAAGTCACGTACATCGATGGCCGCCGTTGCGGGGCGTGCCATGACGGCAGCCAGGTCGACCATAGCCAAATGGGTGTTGGCGTAGAAGAAATTCGGTTGTTCCAAGCTGGTCACAAAAGCCAGCTGCTTGCCATCGGTGGAAAACATCGGCGAACGATCGGGACCTGGCAAGGCGACGATCTTCGTAACACTCAGCTTGGGGTCGGCGAGGTTCAGCAGATAGATGTCCTCATCCTTGAGGAAGGCCAACTGCGGGTTATGCGTCGCGCTAAAGGCCACCTTGCTCGAATCAGGCGATACGGCAAAGGAATTCACATTCAGTGTGAGATCCGAGGTCAGTTGTTGTGCCGGCACCGGAGCCGCCGCCTTTTCCGCCGCACCGACATCCACCGACCACAGCTGTGCCGTGTCGAAATCCTTTTCCACCACATCATAGGCGCTGTACTTTTCCTTGCGCGCCTTGGCCGCCTTGGTGGGCGCCATGGTGGCGCTGAACAGCACTTTCTTGCCATCGCGAGACCAGTGGAATTCGGTGATGTCCGTGGCCGACCGGGTCAGCGGCCACGCTTCGCCGCCCTTCGGCGCAATCAGCCAGATTTGGCGAGCGGCCGGCTTGTCGGCATCGGCGCCTTCGCCCTTGGCAGATTCTGTCTCGACGGCGGTCGACTCGCGTTCCGTAATGAATGCCAACCACTGTCCGTCAGGCGACCACTGGGCCGCCGACGCGGATTTGCGCCCCCGCGTCAGCTGAATGTTCCTACCGCTAGCCACATCGGCCAGCCACAGTTGCCAGACGAATTCATTTTCTTTCCAGTCGGTCTGGCGCTTCAGATATGCGATCGAACCAGCATCAGGCGCTATCGCGGGCGCGCGGATGCTGGCGCGGCTCAAGGTTTCCGCCAGCGTCGGAGAGTGAGGCGACTGCGCCGGCGACAATTGCGCCGCAATTAGTGCGATGAGACCCGAGCAAATGCGCCGAGCGGCAAACTTCATTGTTCTCCCCTGTGCTTGATTTCATTCGAGGCGGCGATTTCAGCACAATTTTGCGGGCTTCGATATCGGGCGTCACGCGCGCGCGCCTGCGTCAAAACGTGTGATAGCGTAGCGACCATGAAAACCGCCATCGCTTTGTTCAGTATTGCCGCAATATCCGCCGCTGCCACGGCGGCCGTTGCCGCCGCCGGGCACACGCCCAAGACTCATCGACTGGAAGCCACGCCCTCGACGGTGGCCTATGGCTATTACTGGGCCGACGCCACGCCGGTGTTGCGCATCGACTCCGGCGACATCATCGATGTCGACACGTTGTTGACCAATACCCCCGCGGGACTGGCTAAGGCCGGTGTGCCCGACGCGAAGGTGCAGAGCTCACTCAAAGCCATCGTTGCCGAGGTCACCGGCGAGCGCAAAGGTCCCGGCGGGCACATTCTGACCGGACCGGTGTATGTCGAAGGTGCGGAAAGCGGCGATGTATTGGAAGTAAAAATCCTCTCCATCGAACTGCCGCTAGACTACGGTTACAACGGTTGTAGCGGCTATCTGCCGGAGAATTGCGACCGCGATCTACCGATTAAAGTTGTGCCGCTGGACCGCAAGAACATGACGGCGGAGTTCTTCCCGGGCATCGTGATCCCATTGAAACCTTTTTACGGCAGCATCGGCATCGCGCCGGCGCCGGAGATCGGCCGCCTTAGCAGCAACCCGCCGGGGCGCCACGCCGGCAATTTGGACAATCGCGAGCTGGTTGCCGGCAGCACTCTATACATACCGGTGTTCGCGCGCGGCGCACTGTTCGAAATCGGGGACGGGCATGCGGCCCAAGGCGACGGCGAAGTGGATCAAACCGCCATCGAGACTTCGCTGCGCGGCAAGCTGCAATTAACCGTACGCAAGGACATGAAGCTGAAGTGGCCGCGCGCAGAGACCCCGACCGACTACATCAGCATGGCCACCGACCCCGACCTGGCGACCGCGACCAAGGGCGCCATTCAGGAAATGATCGACTTCCTCGTGGCGGAAAAGCACCTCACGCAGCATCAGGCTTATCAGTTGGTGAGCGTGGCGGGCAACGTCGCCATCACGCAGCTGGTGGACAAGCCGAACCTCGGGGTCCACGTAAAGTTGCCGAAGAGTATCTTTAAAAAGCCCTAGGCTGTCCCGCGTCCAGACCGCCTCATCCAAACACGGCCACCAACTGCCGGCTGAACGCGGCGGGCATGCCGGCGGGGTTCGTAATCAGACTGGTTTGACTGGCGTAGCCATCGACCGAGGAGGGCACATCGGTGTCGATGCGCCACCAGGCGTCGGTGGCGAATTGATAGTCGTGGCTCAGGAATTCCAGCGTCCAGATAAGCGAACTGGCCGGCGCGGGTGTGGTCATCATTTGCAGCACCGGCGAGGGAATGACGTCGATCAGCGCGATCGCGTGCGACTCGCTCATGCTCGCAGTTTCCCGATGCCGGATGTACGCCTTCGATCGATTCGATGCAGTTGCCGTGTAGGGGCGGGTGCCTTCCGCCCACCGCAATCCAAAATGCTGCAGAAAGGCGGGGCCGCCCATGTTCGGCGGCAAAATGGAATCCGCGAGCTCCTTGACGTCGCGCGCAGCGTTGGCGGCCGCTGGTTCAATGACTATCGAGGTCGAACGGGCCAATCCGTAAATTCCCGTCATGGTGGCTGCGATGGCGTCCGCGCTCATCAGATTGGCCTGCGCAATGGTCACCGCCTTTCCGACACGCAGCACTCGTGCATCGATATGAACGGCGCCAACAGCGACAGGAGCCGCGAAAGTAACGTTGAGTCCGCGCAACGGACGATCGATCGGCACCATCCGGCGCATGGCTTCGTTGCCGATGGCTGCAACCAAGCCGCCGAAGG
>JAXDQN010000271.1:0-5261 GCA_034667865.1 Gammaproteobacteria bacterium | reverse complement strand
GAGTTCATTCCCCTGGCGGAGCAGAACGGGCTGATTGTCGAAATCGGCGACTGGGTGTTGCGCGAAGCCTGCGCACAGGCGCGGCGCTGGCGCGACTCCGGCGGCCCGGGCTGGCAGGTGGCCGTGAACGTGTCCGGGGTGCAGTTTCGCGACGGCACTTTGGTCGAGCGGGTGACCCGGGCCATCGATGCGGCCGGCATCGAGCCGCGCATGATCGAACTCGAATTCACCGAGGGTGCTTTGATCGAATATTCCGCCGTGGTCAGCAAGGCGGTGAAGTCGCTGAAAGCGCTGGGAGTAGCCACTGCGCTCGATGACTTCGGCACGGGTTACAGTTCCTTATCGTACCTGCGGCATTTCCCCATCGACACGCTGAAAATCGACCGCTCGTTCGTGCGCGACATCGTTTCCAAGACCGGCGGCAACGCGCCGCTGGTAGACGCCATCATCGCCATGGCCAAGAGCTTGGGACTCGCCACGGTGGCTGAGGGTGTGGAGACCGAGGCGCAGTGGCAGTATCTGAAGGCGCGCAGTGCCAATCAGGTGCAAGGCTTCTTGTTTTGTCAGCCGCTGGCCATCGATGACCTGCAGCGTTGGCACGCGGAATGGCTGCATTCCGGCAAATTGCGGGCCGCAGGGGCTGCCTAGCGCATCAGCCGGCAGGTTTGGAACGGCGCCAGACGACTTCGCCTTCCACGGATTGACGCGCCAACACCCGCGCCAGCACGAATAACAGATCCGACAGCCGGTTGAGGTAATTGGTCACTTCCGGCGCCACGGTTTCCACTCGCGCCAGCGACCAGCAGCGGCGCTCCGCGCGCCGGCAAATGGCGCGCGCCAGATGGCAGCTCGCGGCCGCGGCGCCGCCTCCCGGCAGTATGAATTCTTTCAACGGCGGCAGGTCTTCATTGAATCGATCGAGCTGCTGCTCGAGGCGATCAACCTGGGCGTCCGCGATGATGCGATGGCCGGGGATGCACAGCTCGCCGCCCAGGTCGAACAGATCGTGCTGTACGTCGATGAGGCAGCGGCGAATCTCAGGCGGCAGCGACTCGTGGCTGAGCACCATGCCAACGGCGGAATTGGCTTCATCGACCGTTCCATAGGCCTCGACCCGCAGGCTATCCTTGGGCACGCGCATGCCGTCGCCGAGGCCGGTGGTGCCATCGTCGCCGGTGCGCGTATAGATTTTGCTGAGTCGATTGCCCATGGCCGCAAAGAATCGCGTCGAAGGTGCGACGGTACCATAGCTTTTGATATGGTTGAGCCATGACGCAACATTCCGCAGAACTTCGCGCCGCGCTCGACGCAGCCCAGCAGGCCGGCGCCATCGCGCTATCGTTGTACCAGCGCAATGTCGCGGTGCGCATCAAAGCGGACAAGTCGCCGGTCACCGAAGCGGATGTGCGCTGCGAGATTGCCATTCGCGAGATCATCGACTCGCGATTTCCGGGGCATGGATTCTACGGCGAAGAAACCGGCTCGCGCGATCGAGACGCCGAGTATCTGTGGCTGGTCGATCCCATCGATGGCACCAAGGCGTTCGTGCGCGAATACTCGATGTTTTCGACGCAAATTGCCCTGATGCGCGCCGGCGAGATGTGGCTCGGCGTGTCGAGCGCGCCGGTCTATGGCGAACTTTGCTACGCGGAAAAAGGCTGCGGCGCCTTTTTGAACGACCGGCGCATCGGCGTCAGCCAGGTGGCGAGCCTCGATGAGGCCTTCATTTCCGTCGGCAACATGAAGAGCTTGGCGGTGGGTCCGCAATGGAAAAAATATGGCGAAATGATCGCCCGCGCCAGCCGCATTCGTGGCTATGGCGATTTTTTGCATTATCACCTGCTGGCCTCGGGCAAGATCGACGTGGTCATCGAAACCGACGTCAATATCCTGGATATTGCCGCGTGTGTCGCCATCGTCACCGAAGCCGGCGGCCGCTTCACGCAGCTGGACGGCGGGCCTATCACCCTGGAATCGACCACCGTTCTGGCGAGCAATGGACCCATGCACGAAGTGGTGCTGCAGGCGCTGGCCTAGTGGGCATGCTCCGGCCAGCGAATTTCCGCAGCGGTGGCCGCGCCGATCACGGTCTCCTGCAATCCGCTCGCCTGCACCCATTTCGTGGCGCTCACCATGCGTCGCCCCGCCATCAGCTCGGCAGTCTGCTGCGGATATAGCGGATCCTGGCGCGGATCGCCGTAGCCGTCCGGAAAACGCGGCGCATCGCTGCCTGGCTCATACTTGTCCGTGGCGCCCAGCGTGTGCAGCATCTCGTGGGCGATCACGACGTTGTTCTCGCCATTCATCATCGGCGCCGCGAAGGCATACACCACGCCGATCAAACCCTTGGCGAGTCCCAGCGAGTGCGGCACCGTCGGCGTCAGCGCCGGATCGTGGTACAGGACGAAGACGCGGATGTCTTCCGGTTCGCGCACATGTCCGCTGGCGCGCCAGGCCCAGTAGCGCAGCTTGAGGCTCCAGAGCACGGTGGCGAATACGCCTGCATCGGGCGCGCGCTGGGGCGGGGTGTCGTGCAGTTGTGTCCGCAAGCGAATGCGCACCGGCTGATCGAGGTTCAGCCGATAGCGTTGCGCCTCGCGGGCGAAGAATTGCTCAATCGTGTTGAAGCGTTCGGTGTTGATGTTGTCCACGTAATACGCCGTTACGGGACTCGAATCCGCTGCGATCGGGTAAATCGCCACGTACAGCGGCTCGCGCCAGCGCGTGCTGCGGTAGCGATCCTGCCAGGTGGTCACCGACACTATCAGCAGTATCAGCAGCAGAATTGCCACGCGCAGCGTCTTGAAGCCGCTGCGCGCCGCCGGCGTGCCGCTGGATTTCAATCGCTGGCTTCGACGCTGATCTCAGCGACTTCGCCGTCCACGGCAGAGAAAGACACGATCATGGGTTTGCAGCATACCGGACAATCCTCGATGTAGGATTGCTCGGGCTCCGACAAATCCAGCGTCAGATTCACGGTCTCCCCGCAGTGCGGGCAGGCGACATTCTCGCCTTGTAGGAGACTCATGGTGTCTTCACCACCACGCCCAGCATCGGTCCCATATCTGAAAAGTGATCGTCGCGGCCCAGTTGCGGCGAGTACAAGCTCGAGATCGTTCCATCCAAGTACAGCGCTTCACGGCAGTGCAAATGATCGCGAAAGTAGCCGGCGAATTCGAAGAAACTCACCGGCTCGTCGCTGATGACGAAAGCCACCTGGTTCGGCGCAGGCGCGCAGACACCGTTTCTGATCTTGCGCCATTGTGATTTCGGATTCATGACCTCCGATGTGGTGATCTCTCCCTCATGCACGAGCATGGGCCCAGACTGGGTCGCGAACGACGCCCGAGGCTTCTGCTGCCCATAGTCCTCGGTGGTCAGCACGCGCGCCGAATTGCCATCCACCAAAAAAACGCCATTGGGCTGCTGGGAGAAATTGCCGGAACCGACGTGGCGGTTGAGCGGCACCAATTCTTGCCCATCCGCAACGAACAACCCCACCGGCGAGAAGTCCGGCTTATACATGCCGGCGTTGACGGCGAACAGCAGCTTGCTGCCCTGTTTCCCCAGCGCATCTCGCAAAGAGGAGAATTGGCGGTAGGGTTGACCGCTGCCATCGCGCCAGAACAGACGCAGTTGCTCGTTGTTCAAATCAACGCGGCACGCGCTGACAGTCACCTGACCGACTGTCTCGGTGCGGCACTCCACCGCCTGGGCCGTCGCGCAGGCGCAGAGCAGGCAGCCGATCGCCAGCATCTTTTTAGTCAGGAGCAGTGCGCACTTCATGCGCGTAGTTTACATCGGCGCACTAAACCGCAGACTCGAGGCGATCAAAGTGGTCCCGCCGTACACGCCAATCCAGTCGCTCAGCGGCAAAATCGCCTGGGTGTGCGCGCGATAGAGGGTTTCGCGGCCGTCGCGACGCTCGCTGACCAGCCCCGCGAACTTCAAAATGCGCAAATGTTTGGATACCGCAGGCTGCGTGACCCCCGCCTGGTCGGTCAGGGCGTGCACCGTGTGCTCACCTTCTCTCGCCAGACGCTCAAACAGGGCCCGGCGGGTGGGATCGGCCAGTGCTTTGAACAAAATCTGCGCTGCGGAGGCCATGGCAGAATCATAACTCATTGGTTATGAATGGTGCAATTGTGTCTCTGTGCCGCCTGAAAGCAGCGCAGGCCGTTATACTTCACCACTGGTTTTTCGGGGGGAGGGCTTAAACCGAAAATGGATCCGACCGATACTACGAAACCCGATTATTTCCATCGGGTTGTCGATTGCCAGTGGGCCTGTCCAGCGCACACTGATGTTCCCGAATACATACGACTCATAGCTCAAGGCGAGTTCACCGACGCGTACATGGTGAACCGCGAATCCAATGTATTTCCCGGCATCCTCGGACGGGTATGCGACCGACCCTGCGAACCGGCTTGCCGCCGGGGGCGAATCGAAGCGAAGCCCGTGGCCATCTGCCGCCTGAAGCGCGTAGCCGCCGACAATCGCGACGACATATCCGACCGTTTGCCGAAGGCGCCGCGTGAAAAGAATGGCAAGCGCATCGCCTGCATCGGCGCCGGTCCTGCCTCGCTCACGGTTGCCAACGACTTGCTGCCGTTGGGCTATGAAGTCACGATTTTCGAACAGTACGCGGTGCCGGGCGGCCTGATGCGCACCAATATCCCGGCATTCCGCCTGCCGGCCAATGTACTGGACGAAGAAATCGGCTACATCGTCGGCATGGGCGCGGACCTGCGCCTGAATTCGCCCATCAAGAGCATGAACAAGCTGCTCGACTCCGAGGAGTTCGACGCCGTGTTCGTGGGCTCGGGCGCGCCGAAGGGCAAGGAACTCGATCTTCCCGGCCGCCGCGACACCGACCGCATCCACATCGGCATCACCTGGCTCGAATCGGTGGCTTTCGGCCACATCGAGAAGATCGGCGCGAAGGTGTTGATTATTGGTGTGGGCAACACGGCCATGGATTGCTGCCGCAGCTCGCTGCGGCTGGGCGCCAACAACGTCAAGGTCATGGCGCGCAAGCCGCGCCAGTTCTTCAAGGCTTCCGAGTGGGAGCTCGAGGATGCCGAAGCGGAGAAGGTCGAAATCGTCATAAACCATGCACCCAAGGCGTTCGTCGTCGAAGGTGGAAAACTCTCCGGCATGATGTTCGAGAAGCTCGAATACGATATCGAGAACGGCGACATCAAGGCGACGCGTTCATTGGGCGACGTGTTCTTCCCCTGCGACGATGTCATTCTCGCCAT
>JAXDQN010000270.1:0-13242 GCA_034667865.1 Gammaproteobacteria bacterium | reverse complement strand
CTCGACTTATGTGCAGTACCTATTTATGTGAAGGGCCTGACTGGTACTGCAGAGATAGCCTGATTTTTTCGGTCCCTACTCAACATTACTAAGGCCCAGGTTCATGGTGGAGATCCGCATTTCCCGCGGATTATTGGAGATCACCATGCGTACCCGGATTTTCCCTCACTGCTATTCGACCGATTATTCCTCATCTCCAGCGGCGCCATGGCTCGATGCCTTTTCGGCGTGGCACGCGATCAAGGACTATGGGGTTGCTGCGCTAAGATCGCATTTGCGTGTCGTCAGGCGAGTGCTCGAGGTGCACGGCGCCGTGGCGCTCGACACTTGTTTCTCCGACACGGACTTAAAGCATCTGTTCGCCTCGAGAGTGCAACCGAAGCAATTTTCCGGGGCACGCTGGGCATTCGAGTGTTTCCTGCGTGATCGAGGTCAGTGGATTGATACGCCACTTCGCTGTCGACATTCGGCGCTCTTGGATACCTACGAGAAGTATCTGCAGGAAGTGCGTGGGTTGGCCCCCGCGACCATCGACCAACAGTTGCGCTACATCCGCGAGTTCTTGAACGACCACTGCAGGGCATCACGAACCGTTGCAGACCTGACGATGCGCGATGTGGAGCGATTCATCTCGGTAAAAGCACGGCGCGCCAGCCGCCGCGGATTAGAGATTATAGTCGGTGCACTGCGCGCGTTCTTGCGCTATGCGCATCAGCGCGGGATGCTGGCCGCCCGGCTCGATGAGATCGACAGACCGAGACATTTTCGAGATGAACGCCCGCCACGAGCGGTACCGTGGGACCTTGCTCAGAAGCTGCTCAAGTCGATCGACCGGCGGACCCGGATGGGAAGCCGCGACCACGCGATTCTGTATCTGATGACGCATTTCGGTCTGCGCACGGGCGAGATCACCTACTTGACGCTCAAGGACCTCGATCTCGATCGTCGATTGCTGCACGTTCCACAGAACAAGACCGGCCAGGTGCTGTCATTGCCGATGAGCGCGGAGACCGTGCGGGTCTTGCGCCGATATCTCAAGTTTGGGCGGGCGCGCAGCCCGCGATTTGAGGTTTTCTTAAGCGTTCTTGCACCCCAGCGGCCGATGGTGCGCGGCGGCATCTCCGAGATTTTCCGCCGCAGGGTAAAAAATGCGGGTCTGCCTCTCGCGGATCATTCCCCTTACGGACTGCGACACGGCTTTGCGATGCGGCTGCTCGAGCGCGGCGTCGGCATCAAAGCGATCGGCGACCTGCTCGGACATCGCAGTCTTGAGAGTACCGGCGTGTATTTGCGGTTAAACACCGAAGCACTCCGCGAAGTCGCTCTGCCGGTTCCGCGAGCGCTCACCACCGAAGCGGTTGGAGGTGCGCCATGAGCCACACTCCCGATCAAACGCCATTTGAAGCGATGATGCATCGCTACGTGGATCACCAGCGAGCCCTCGGGCGTAAATTCGACAGGGAGGCCTGGGTTCTCGGCGGGGTTGCGAAGCACTTGCGCCGCCAGAGCGCGGCGGATTTGGACTTTGTCCAGTTCGATGCGTGGTCTTATGCGGGCAGCGCCGGTCGCGGGAACGTGCGTCGGAGTGCTGCGCTCATCGTTCATAAGTTTTGCCGTTATCGACGGCGCCTCGATCCGACGGTTTTCGTCCCCGATTCAAGTCGGTTTCCGCGTCGCGTACCGCACCGGAGCCCAGTGATTTTCGGACCGCCGGAGGTTTCTCGGATGTTGCGGGTTGCACAGACCTACAAGACGCCGAGACATTTCCCGCTGTATGTGCCGGCCATGCGCATCGCGGTGATATTGCTCTACACCGCAGGCCTGCGGCGCGGCGAGCTCGCCCGATTGACTCTTTCCGACGTGGACTTGAAGGCCGGGACGCTGCTGATCCGGGAGTCTAAGTTCTACAAGTCTCGCCGATTGCCGCTCTCATCGAGCGCGCAAGCGGCGCTACGCGAGTATTTGCGCGCTCGCCTCGCGCCGCCCTGGGATATCGGCCCTGACGCCGCGCTCCTCGGCCATCATCATGGTACCGAGCACTTCCGCGGGTATTCAACGGGCGGCATGAGCCAGATGGTTTCCACCATTCTGCGCGATGCCGCGGTGTGTGATGCTCATGGACGACGGGCGCGGGTCCATGATTTTCGGCACAGCTTCGCAGTTCAAGCGTTGCTACGCTGGTATCGACAGGGCGCTGATGTACAGGCGAAGCTGCCACAGCTATCTATGTATTTGGGCCACGCCTCGATCGTCTCCACCGCTCATTATCTGCGCTTCATCCCCGATGTCGCCCGCGCGGCGAGTCGCCAGTTCGGACGCCAGTTTGGGCACCTCGTTGGGGGTGTCGCATGAAGACCGTCAAGCCGAACGCGCTCGCCCGCACGCTCGTGAAGTTCTTCCAGGAGTATCTGCCGACTTTGCGCGGGATGAGCACCCATACCATCCGCAGTTATCGGGATGGCCTGGTTTTGTACCTTCGCTTCGTCGCCGGCCGCAAGCGCTGCGGGATCGAGGCGCTCGACATCGAGCACCTGACAGCCGCGCAGGTAGAGGAGTTTCTCGCAGACCTCGAACATGCACGCGGCAACGGGATTCCAACGCGCAACGTGCGCCTGGCGGCGCTGCATACCTTCGCCCGATTCGCCGCGAGCGAGGCTCCCGAGCACTTGGCCGAACTGCAACGCATCCTCGCCATTCCCTTCAAGCGAGGCCGGCAACGGGTGCCGCTCGAGTATCTCGATCAGAAGGAGGTCGAGGCACTTCTCGCGACACCGGCTCGGCCTACACCAGCGCAGGAGCGCGATCACGCGCTCTTTGCGCTCATGTTCAACACCGGCGCCCGAGTGCAGGAAGTACTGGATTTAAAGGTACGCGACGTGCGGCTGGCACCGCCGTATCAGGTGCGATTGCACGGCAAGGGTAACAAGATCCGGATTTGTCCGATCTGGGCACACACAGCGACTCGTCTGCGTCGACTGATCGAGCGCTCACCCTGGACCGCCGAGCCCGACAACCCGATCTTCGTTAACCTTCATGGTGCCAAGCTCACCCGCTTCGGCGTGCGCTATATCCTTCGTAAACGCATCGCGGTCTGCGCAACCGAGGTCACGACGCTAAAAGATAAGCGGATTCACCCGCATTCTTTAAGGCACACCACCGCGATTCATTTGCTCAAGGCCGGCGTTGATTTCGCCACCATCAGTCAGTGGTTAGGTCACGCCTCGCTCAACACCACGATGGCCTACGCGCGGGCAGACCTTGATTTGAAGCGTCAAGCATTGATGCAGGTATTTCCCGATGCGCCCCGGCCGCCGCACGCGGGACGCGTGAGTCTCGAGCGATTGGACGTCGCGGGTTGGCTGCGACGGCTGTGATGTTACGGCGGCGGGATCGGATTGCGCGCATCCGATCCTGCCACCTCGTGTTCCTCACGCGCGGCGCGCCAGACTTCCCGTGCCGCATCGACATTCATCGCGCCGATGCCGAGGCCCACGACCAGATCCGGCCATAAAGAGTGCGTATAAGCCGTCACGAGCCCGGCGGCAATAATCGCAACGTTCGCAACCGTATCATTGCGAGCAGAGAGGAAGGCAGCTCGGGTGAGACTACCGGCATGGGCGCGGAAGCGCGCGAGCATAAACGCGCACGCCAGATTGATCGCGAGCGCGCCGGCACCCGTCAGCGACAACGGCAGCGCCGCGGGCGGCAGCGGCGACTCGACTTTTTGCCACACCGCCCAGAGCGTGGCCAAGCCGGGGATCAACAAAATGCCGGCGAGCGCCATCCCGACGCGAGCCCGAGCGGTCGCACTCCACGCAAGCGCCGCCGCAATGAGCAGATTCACCGAGGCATCCTCTAAGAAGTCGACGCTATCAGCGAACAGCGAGACCGAACCAATGGCGAGGGCTACCGAGAACTCAACGCCAAAATACGCGAGGTTTAGCACCGCAACGATGATGACGACTCTGCGTAAATCCATGTTCATTCTGCCAACCCTGCATTTCTCGGAGCTTCAGCTTGCCAGCAATGCAGATTCTATGGCGGATTTCGTGCGGCTCGGAGCCTGATCCATTGGCCACCTTAGCATCTCAGTCCCTGTCGAAGTAATGTGTAGCGGGGCACAGCCGGAAAGCTGCAATTCTCAGCAAATCCCCTTCCTGCTCCACATAACTAGGCGCTGCACATAAGTCCAAGTACAAACAACAGAAGACTTCGTGCTCGAGGTCGCGCAGTTTCGCCGTTAGAAAATCCCGCGTGGCGCGCGGGCTGCTCAAAGAGGGTCCCGCGCGCAAGGTTTCAGACAATTGGCGGCGCGCGATCTCCGCGGCGGCCTGCAATTCCGCGAAGCGGGCGGGTCCCAATCCCGGCTCGGCGCAGAAGCGCTGTTGATCGCTGGCGATCAGCTTGCGCAGCGACTGAAAGTTCTTCAGTACCGCACGGGCCAAGTCCAACGCAGAGTGACCTGCAGTGCCGGTGCGCAGCAGAATCGCCAACAACTCCGCATCCGAAAGCGCCGCCGCGCCTTTGGCCAGGAGCTTTTCGCGGGGGCGCTCATCCAAAGGCCAGTCTCGAATTGCCATTGGCGCAGCATGGGGGACGGGTACCTGCGTCTCCAGAGCCATTTGGCAGCTAATGTCGGTGAAATGCGGACGGCATCGCGTCGGCGATGGCATTGGCCGCTAGCTATGCCCCGAGCTGCCGAAGCCGCCGCCGCCGCGCTTAGTCGCGGAGAAATCCTCGACTACATCGAATTCTACTTGCACCACGGGCACCAACACCATTTGCGCTATGCGGTCGCCCGGGCTGATCGTAAATGCGGCCGAACCGCGATTCCAAACGGAGACCATCAGCGGGCCTTGGTAATCTGAATCGATCAGACCCACCAAGTTGCCCAGCACGATGCCGTTCTTATGGCCGAGTCCTGAGCGCGGCAATAACATCGCCGCCAACGTAGGGTCCTCTATATAGATAGAGACGCCCGTGGCAATCAACGAAGTTGCGCCCGGCGCCAATGCCAGCGGCGCGTCGATACAGGCGCGCAGATCCATGCCGGCAGATCCGGCGGTGGCATGAGTGGGGAGGGGAAATTCTTTACCGATGCGCGGATCGAGAATCCGCAGCTTCACAGTGCGTCGCATGTCCTTGATCAGCGCCGCGGGCGTCGACCGCGCACGCGATCGCGGGGCAGTGCGGCCATCGGGATGCGGCGCTTGCGCGCGCCACGGCGCGGCGCGCCATCCGGCGGCGGCAGACGCTTGGCGATCAGCGCGATGAGTTCGCGCGCCACATCAAGCTTCGGTCCACGCCCGACTTCGATTTTACCGCCCGGCCAAATAACGGTAAGTGCATTGTCGTCGCAATCGAAGGCGATGCCGTCGCCCACGTGATTGGCAGCGATCATGTCGAGCTTCTTGCGCTTCAACTTGCTGCGTGCGTTATCTTCCACGTCATTCGTTTCAGCGGCGAAACCGACGACGAAGGGGCGCTTTGCCATGTCGGCCACTGACTTGATGATATCGGGGCACGGCTCGAGTTCCAGCTTCACCGACACACCCTGCTTCTTGATCTTTTGCTTGGCCACGGTCACGGGCTGAAAATCCGCCACGGCCGCCGCGGCGATGAACACATCGGTATCGGCCACTTGCCGATGCACGGCCGCATACATGTCGCGCGCGCTTTCTACATTGATGCGCGTGATCCCCGCAGGCGACTGCAGGTGTACCGGACCGGTGACCAATGTCACGTGAGCGCCGGCTTCGCGAGCGGCTTCCGCCACCGCAAATCCCATCTTGCCCGAGCTGCGATTGGTGAGATAACGCACCGGGTCCAACCGCTCGCGCGTGGGTCCGGCGGTGATGAGCACATTCAAGCCCGACAACAGGCCGGCATTGGCCGGCGGTGTGAGCAGGCTCTCGGCCAAGGTCACCGGTTCCATCATGCGACCGGCGCCGATTTCGCCGCAGGCTTGATTGCCGGAGGCCGGGCCCAGCACGCGGATGCCGCGCGATGCCAGAATCTCGATATTCGCCTGCGTCGCCTTATTGGCCCACATCACGCGATTCATCGCGGGCGCAAGTGCAATGGGCGCTTCGGTGGCCAGACACAGCGTTGCCAGCAGATCGTCGGCGCGGCCGCCGGCAAGCCGAGCGATGAAATCTGCGCTCGCCGGTGCAATCAAAACCAGTTGGGCCCAGCGCGCAAGTTCGATGTGACCCATCGCGGCTTCTGCGGTGGTGTCCCATAAGTCGCTGCGGGTCGGATGGCCCGACACGGCTTGAAAACTCATGGGCGTCACGAAACGCTGAGCCGCCGCGGTCATGACCACCTGTACGTCGGCGCCGCGTTCGATCAGCCGGCGTACCAGGTCAGGACTCTTATAGGCGGCAATGCCGCCGGTTACGCCGAGCAGAATTCGCGTCTTTGACGTCAATGGATTCCCCGCAGTTCTTTGAAGCGCTCGATGTCGCTGGCAAACTTCTTGCTCATGGTGACTTGTTCGCTGCGCTTCTGCCCCAGGTTTTGTTCCTGCGTGTGTATGTCATTTCCGAGACGCACCAGATCGTCCGCGATCTGATCCGGCATGACCGGCGCCTTCGGATCTGTGTTGTACGGCTTGTAGCTCATGCTCTGCGCACGCAGCTTCTTCATGCGGCCGTTCAGGGTTTCGAGGAACTGACTGGTGACTTTGATTTGATCCGACACAAGCGTCAGGCGCTGGTCGCGCAAGCGCTCGATTTCCGCCACCGACGCGTAGGTGGTCACCAGATTCCTGTCGCGACTCTGGCGATCTGCCAACTCTTGCTTCTTTTGCTCCTCGGCTGCTTGTTGCTCAGGCGATTTCTGTGCCTCGAGGCGGCTGATTTCTACGCCTTGAGAGTTGATGACGTGTTGTTCCTGAGACGCATACTCCGGGGGTATGCGATCGCCGTAGTGGGTCACTCCGTCGGAGTCCACCCACTTATAAAGGGTGCGACCTTTGTCAGCGAGAGCCACCGAGGTCAGCAACAGTGTCGTGCAGATCATCCAAGCGACGTTCTTCAAGAGCGTATCCTCAAGATGAAACGGCCGACATTGTGCGGGGAGCGGCCGGCCTTTTCCAGGGGCTATTCCTCAGTCCTGCAGCCCATAGCGCTCGCGGTACAGCCGCAGGCCAGCGATATCAGCCGCCTGACCGGAGTCGGCTACGTGGTCCATGAGGTCGGCCAGATTGACCACGGAGACCACGGGAATCTGGTATTGATTGCGAACTTCTTGGACCGCCGACAGGCTGCCGTTGCCGGCGCGTTCCTGGCGGTCTAGGGCCAGCAGGACCCCGGCAGGCTGTGCGCCGGCTGCCTGAATAATGTCGATGGATTCGCGAATGGCGGTTCCGGCGGTGATGACATCGTCAACGATCAGCACCCGTCCTTTGAGGGGACTGCCGACGATGGTGCCGCCTTCGCCGTGGTCTTTGACTTCCTTGCGATTGAAGGCGAATGGCAAATTGCGACCATGCCGTTCTGCCATGGCCGCCGCGGTGATGGTGACCAGCGGGATACCCTTGTAGGCCGGTCCGAACAGCATGTCGTATTCAAGATCGGACTGCGCCAACGCCGCTGAATAAGCGCGGCCGACCGCCGCAACCGCGCTGCCGGTATTGAAGAGACCGGCATTGAAGAAGTAGGGACTTTCCCGGCCCGACTTGAGCGTGAACTTGCCGAAACGCAGCACGCCCAGCTGTACGCACAAATCGATGAATTCACTTTGATACGGCAGCGTCATGAGCCTGATATTATCCCGCGAGATGCATAGCGTCACGATACCAGCTGTTTATAAGCACATACCTCGAACGGCTGCGCTCCTGAGCCGTGCTCCGGCGGCCCTGGCCCCGAGCTGCTTGAGTTGACCGCCCCCGTCAAGCCGACCTTGCTCCAAGCCCTTGGAGACAAGCGCATGGTCGCAATTCTGCTGATGAGCTTTGCGTCGGGGCTGCCGTACAACCTGACTGGATTCACGGTGCAGGCGTGGCTGGCATCCGCGGGACTGGACATCAAAACCATCGGCATATTCACGCTGGTCGGTTTGCCCTACATCTTCAAATTCCTGTGGGCGCCCTTGCTCGACCGCTACCTGCCGCCCGTGTTGGGACGGCGCCGCGGCTGGATCTTGATCTACCAGGCGTGCCTCACGGTGGCCATCGGCGTGATGGGATTTTGCTCTCCCACTGAGGATCTGTACTTGCTCGGCGCGGTGGCGGTGCTGGTGGCGTTTCTGTCGGCATCCCAGGACATCGTCGTGGACGCCTATCGTGTGGACACCATTCCCATCAGCGAACGAGGTCTCGCCGCCGCCGCCCAGTCCTTCGGTTATCGAACCGCCGCCATGCTGGCCGGCGCGGTATTGGTGCTGATCGCTTCGCATCTGGGATGGAAACTGGCTTTCTTGATGGTCGCCTGTCTGATGGCGGTGACCACGCTCGGAACTCTATGGGCGCCGGAACCTGAAGTTCCGGGACAGCCGCCACCGACGCTACGGGATGCCGTGTGGTTGCCATTGCGCGCACTGGTCAATCAAAAAGGCGCGTGGGGATTCTTGGTTTTAGTCCTGCTCTACAAAGTAGGAGATGCGTTTGCGTTGAGCTTGTACAGCGCCTTCATGATCAAGGGCGTGGGATTTTCATTGGACGAGCTGAGCATCGCCGGCAAGGTCAACATGACAGTCTCCACGATGATAGGCGTGACCATCGGTGGCATCATGTATATGCGCTGGGGGTCGTTCAAATCGATGCTGGTGTTCGGCATCGCTCAGGCGTTGACCAACTTGATGTATGCGCTGCTCGCCGTGGCGGGGAAAAAAGTGTGGCTGCTGGCTCTGGCGACATCCTTGGATACCGGCATCGGCGGCATGGGGCTCGCCGCCTTCGTCGCCTTTCTGGTATCTCTGTGCAGCGCAAATTACAGCGCAACCCAGTATGCGTTGCTGTCTGCGCTGGCGAGTATTCCCAGTCGGGTCATGGGCTCAATCGCGGGATTTGTGGTATCGCATGTCGGGTGGGCTAATTTCTTCATCATCACCTGCCTCAGCGCGGCGCCCGGCATCGTGGTGTTGGTGATTTTGCGCAAGCCCTTGATCGAGCTCGCGGCGCGCGAGGCTGCCTCAGGAAAACCTTAGCCGACGTTTCGTCAGGCTAACGTCGCAGCGATCGGTCGTTGGGGTCGGACCACGCGGTACGCGGCAGGTCCTCAAAATCGCGGTCCAGATCTTCGGACTCGACATCGATGGCGCCGGACCAATCCTCAGGAGCGTCCGCGACCTCGATCAAATCATCCAGCTGGTGTTCATTCCAGGAATCGAAATCATCGTCGGCGACGGTGCCGTCGAAGAATTGATTCTCAATAGTTTCGTCTTGGTCGTCGATCGCGACCACTTCGAAGAGCTCGTTAGTGGCGCCTCGATACCACTCGCCTACGATCGGTTTGACCAGCTGCATCGCCGTCTCCGTCTGATATGCTCCAGCCCATTCAACTCCCAATGAGCCCGTCGCGCAATATGTAAATTTTGCGCGTAGCAACAACCCATGGTCGAGCAGCTCGTAAAGTTTTTCATCGTGTTTTTCGTCGTGGTGGAACCGATTTCATTGATACCGCTATTTGCCGGTCTCACCGTAGGTTCGAGCACCGCTTACAAGCGCAAAATGGCCGGCAAGGCGGCGGTAATCGCGCTTTGCATCTCTGTGTTGTTTGCGTTGGTGGGCGCAAGGTTCCTCGACATCATGGGAATTTCGCTGAGCTCGTTTCGGATCGCCGGCGGAACGCTGCTGTTCTTGATTTCGCTCGAGATGGTATTTGCGCGCACCTCGGGCACCAAGTCCACGTTGCCGGAAAAAGAGGAGGCCAAGAACCGCGAGGACATTTCGGTGTTCCCGCTGGCGTTTCCGTTCATTGCGGGTCCCGGTGCGCTGGCGACCATTCTGTTGACGGCCGGGGAGACCTCCAGCAATCCGCTGCTGTTTGCGGGTTTCCTCGGCGTGGTGGCGCTGGTTCTGGTGATCTGCTGGGCGTTGATGCTGGCGACACCGCGTTTGATGAAGGTGTTCGGCGTGACCGGGGCGAATGTCATGAGCCGGCTGTCCGGCGTCATCCTGGCGGCGCTCGCCGTGCAATTCATCATCGACGGGATTCGCGGCAGTTTTTTGTCGAGTTAAACGGGCTGCTTCTTAACGTATGCTAGATCCCAGACACCGTGGCCCAGGCGCTCGCCGCGGCGCTCGAAGCGGGTGGGCGGTCTGAAGGCCGGCCGCACGACATAGCCCCCCTCGGGACTGAGTGACCCGAGATCGAGACTGGCGTTGCACACGGCGAGCATTTGTTCGGCGTAATCCTGCCAATCGGTGGCAAGGCGCAGAATCCCGCCGGTGCGCAGCTTGGATGCCGCCAGCTGGGCGAAGCCCGTGTCTATGAGACGACGTTTGTGATGACGCTTCTTGTGCCAGGGATCGGGGAAGAACACCAAGATCTCGTCGAAGGATTCATCGGCAATGTGGTCGCGTAAGACCTCGACCGCGTCTTTGCAGATGACGCGCAGGTTTTTCATGCCTGCCTGCTGGGCCCGCAACAATAATCGCCCGACGCCGGATCGATGCACTTCGATGCCCAAGTAGTCGGTCTGCGGATGAGTCTCGGCCAGCGACCCGATGACTTCCCCGGCCCCGAAGCCGATTTCCAGGCAGCGCGGTGCAATCCGACCAAATAAGGCGGTAAGGTCCAGCGCCGTGGTTCCAAGCTCAATGCCGAAATGGGGCCACAGCTCGGTGAGCGCGCGTTCCTGGGCGGGGGTGGTGCGTCCGGCGCGTAGGACAAAACTGCGAATGTGACGCTGTGGGAACATAGGCGCAAAGTCTGCCTGATATCATGGTGGGATGCCTAAAACTCGCCTGGCCGCAGTGGCGACGACTCTTGGGTTGCTACCCGGCGACCGGAGCTGGCTACGCGGTGCCTGGCTGGTGTTCGCTGCGCTGGGCTTGGTCCTGTCGGGATGCGCTGGTTTGCCAAGGCATGTGCAAAAGCCTCGCAGCGTGGCAATTCAGAATCCTGAGACGACCACGCTTGGAAAGATCGTCGCCGCCGAGGATGGCGCCAAGAACTTCTCAGGCATTCGCCTGCTGTCGTCGGGTGAAGAGGCATTGGCCAGCCTAATCGCGCTGGCGGATCGTGCCGAGCGTACCCTCGATATTCAGTACTACATCATTCATGAAGACGAGTCGACCCGCACGTTGCTGCACCACGTGCGTCTCGCCGCGGAACGCGGCGTTCGGGTGCGGGTGCTGGTGGATGATTTGAATACCGCCGGAGAGGATCGACGCTTTCTGCATTTGAGCCAACACGCCCATGTCGAGGTGCGGGTCTTCAACCCATTCCCCGGGGGACGGTTCGCAACTTGGACCCGGTTTCTGGCGTCCGCGTCGGATATCTCGCGCATCAATCACCGCATGCACAACAAATTGTTCGTCGCCGACAATGCGGTGGCGATTACCGGCGGCCGCAATATCGGTGACGCTTACTTTACCCGCGATCAGCACAGCAACTTCATCGACCTGGATGTGGTGGCTGCCGGCTCGATCGTGTCCGAGCTGTCCTCGTCCTTCGACGCTTTCTGGAACAGCAAATACGCCTTTCCGATTGCGTCCATCGCATCTGCTGTGGACCCAGAGCGGACTTCTCCGCCGTTGGTGGAGACCGGCACGTCGGCCAACGCCAACTGGCTGGCGCACGAGTTGGACGCCAAGAACCTGACGCTTACCTGGGTGCCGGCGACAGTGCTGGCGGACGGCCCCGCGAAGATCGCCAGCGAGACATCGCCGCAGGAAGAGGTCACGATCGCCAACGACATCACGACCTTGATGACCTCGGCGAAGCAGGAACTCATCATCATTTCGCCCTACTTCGTGCCGGGCCAGGATGGCATGGCGACGATGCGCGAGCTCGTTGGCAAGGGAGTGCACATTCGCGTTATGACCAACTCGCTGGCCTCG
Source organism: Gammaproteobacteria bacterium (assembly GCA_034667865.1). Taxonomy (GTDB): domain Bacteria; phylum Pseudomonadota; class Gammaproteobacteria; order Steroidobacterales; family Steroidobacteraceae; genus Bog-1198. The sequence goes on along the minus strand of JAXDQN010000270.1, from coordinate 1,232 downwards.
ACCGATTCTGCGTTAGTGCATACCGGTTACGCGCGCTATCGAGTCGAACTGCTGAAGCTTGGCGTCGAGTTGTCGGAGGTGCGTCCCAAGCTGGGACAGAAACGGGCGCGCTTTCATCCGTTCCGCAGCTCCAATGCCAGCCTGCATGCCAAAGCACTGGTGATCGATCAAAAGATTGTGTTCATTGGCTCGATGAACATGGACGCCCGTTCTGCCCGCACCAACAGTGAGTTGGGATTGGTGATGCGCAGCGCCGAAATCGCGCGCCAGGTTATCAATATCCTCGACGACATCAGTTCTGACGGCAGTTACACGCTGTCGCTGGATGCCGGCGGCCGACTGCAGTGGTCAAGCGGGGAACAGGGCGCGCATACGGTGTGGCATATCGACCCGGAGACGACGCGAATGCAGCGCTTGGCGCTGAAGGCGCTCTCGCCATTTGCGCCCGAAGAACTGCTGTAGTCACGAGATCCGCAGGGTGCCGAGGTATTCCTTAACCTTGCCGCGAAACCCTTCGCTGCTGGTCACGGTGGCGCCGCCGGCCAACACCAAGATGAAATCGCCGCGCAGGGTTCGATTCACCTCTTTGACATAATTCATATTGACCAGGCAGGAGCGACTGATGCGCAGCATGGGCTGCGAACGCAGCGCGGTCTCGGCTTGTTGCAAGGTGCTGCGCGCATGAAAGTTGTCCTTGCCGACCCGAATGCTGACGTAGTTGCGGTCAGCTTCGATCATTTCCACCCGCGTGGCATCCAGAACGTGGAGGTGACCGCCGAACTCAGCCAGCAGTCGCGGCCGTTCTTCCGCTGAGCCGCGAGCGCCGCGTTCCAGCTGCGCCAGCAGTCCCGCCAGCACTGATTGCCGCTCACCGGCGTCGGCGCTCAAGTGGCGCGGACGAACCCGCGCCAGCGTTTTGCGAAAACGCTCTTGGTCGAAAGGTTTCAGCAGGTAATCGACGGCGCTGACCTCGAACGCTTCCAGCGCGTACGTATCGTAAGCCGTGACAAACACCAGGGACGGCAGCTGGGTCGGCTCCAGGGCGCGCGCCAAATCGATGCCATTCATCGGGTCCATTTGGATATCGAGGAACAGCAACTGCGGCGGCTGCAAACGAATCGCCGCCAGTGCCGCCGCAGCGTCGCCGAAATCACCGACGACGTTAAGGTCAGCCTCGGCCTCACAAAATTCGCGCAGCGTGCGCCGGCCCGCCGCTTCGTCGTCGACGATGA
>JAXDQN010000269.1:0-11799 GCA_034667865.1 Gammaproteobacteria bacterium | reverse complement strand
ACTTCGCCCTCGATTTGATTATGGAAAATGGCGCATGCCGCGGCGTTATTGCGTTGGATATGACGGACGGCACCTTGCACCGGTTCCGCGCCCACACCACCATCCTGGCCACCGGCGGTTACGGCCGTGCCTGGTTCTCCTGCACCTCGGCCCATACCTGCACCGGCGACGGCGGCGGCATGGCGCTGCGGGCCGGCTTGCCGCTGCAGGACATGGAGTTCGTGCAATTCCATCCGACCGGCATCTATGGCGCCGGCTGCTTGATAACAGAGGGCTCGCGCGGCGAGGGTGGCTACATGACCAACGCCGCCGGCGAACGCTTCATGGAGCGTTACGCGCCCAATGCCAAAGACCTGGCCTCGCGCGATGTCGTCAGCCGCGCGATGACGGTGGAGATTCGCGAGGGCCGGGGCGTGGGCAAGCTTAGGGACCACATCGATTTGCATTTGGAGCATTTAGGGCCCGCGGTGATCAAAGAAAGGCTGCCCGGCATCGCGGAGACGGCGCGCATTTTCGCCGGCGTCGATGTGAACAAAGAGCCGATTCCCGTGTTGCCCACGGTGCACTACAACATGGGCGGAATTCCCTGCACGGTGCACGGCGAGGCGGTCACGCGGGTCAACGGCAGCGAGGAAGTGGTCCCGGGGCTCATGGCGGTGGGCGAAGCGGCCTGCGTTTCCGTGCATGGCGCCAATCGCCTCGGTTCGAATTCATTGCTGGATTTGGTGGTGTTCGGCCGGGAAGCGGCGCGCCACTGCGCCAGCGTGCTAAAGCCTGAGACCTCGCATCGGGCGTTGCGGGCTGATTCGGCGGCGCCTGCAATCGAGCGTCTGGACAGATTGCGCAATGCCAAAGGTTCACGACCCACTGCGGAGATCCGGCTCGATATGCAGCGGGTCATGCAAAGCGACGCCGCGGTGTTTCGCACCGCTGAAACCCTGGCCGATGGGCGGCGCAAGTTATCCGAAGTGTTCGCGAGTTTTGCCGAGGCCAAGGTCAGCGACCGTTCATTGATCTGGAACACCGATCTGATCGAAACGCTGGAACTGGACAACCTGCTGGGCCAAGCCGTTGCGACCATGCACTCGGCCGAGAACCGCCAGGAGAGCCGCGGCGCGCAGGCGCGCGAGGATTTCCCGAATCGCGACGATCAGAATTGGATGAAGCACACGATGTGCTGGGTTGAGCCGTCGGGCAATACGCGGTTCGACTACCGGCCGGTGCACTTGAACACATTGACCGAAGAGGTCGAATCGATTCCGCCCAAGGCGCGGACCTATTGAGGAGCATCGATGGCTGAGTTTTCCCTGCCGCCGAATTCAATAGTCCGCAAGGACGGCCGTGTGCACAAGGCGCCGGCGGGCGCGAAGAATGTCCGGGTTTTCAAGATCTACCGTTTCGATCCCGATTCGAACGAGAACCCGCGCCTGGACAGCTACGAGATCGACATGGACAGCTGCGGACCCATGGTGTTGGACGCACTCATCAAGATCAAAAACGAAGTCGACGCCACCTTGAGTTTCCGCCGTTCCTGCCGCGAAGGCATCTGCGGCTCCTGCGCCATGAACATCGATGGCAAGAACGGCTTGGCCTGCATCAGCGCCTGCGCGGACGTGAAGAGCGACATCAGGATCTATCCTTTGCCGCACATGCCGGTGATCAAGGATCTGGTGCCCGACCTCACCAATTTCTACGCGCAGTATGCGTCCATCAAGCCCTGGCTGCAGACCCGCACGCCCGCGCCCCCGGACGGCGAACGGCTGCAATCGAAGGAAGATCAGGAAAAAGTCGATCGGCCTTCGGCCTGCATACTGTGCGCCTGCTGCTCGACCAGCTGTCCCAGCTATTGGTGGAACAGCGACCGTTACTTGGGACCGGCGGCTTTGCTGGCCGCATATCGCTGGATCGTGGACAGCCGCGACGAGGCGGCCGGCGAGCGTCTCGACCATCTCGAGGATCCGTTTCGTCTGTACCGTTGCCACACCATCATGAATTGCACCGAAGCATGCCCCAAGGATTTAAATCCGGCGAAGGCCATCGCCGAAATCAAACAGCTGATGGCCCATCGGCGCCATTGACGCTGCCCACAGTGCAGCTGGGTCAATTGCGCTGGCGGTGCCGGCGCGGCATGAAGGAACTCGATATCCTGTTGGAAAGGTACGTGGACAGGGACTGGCCCAGCGCCCCGCCGGAGGAGCGTGCGGCCTTCCTGGGTCTTCTCGAGGTGCAGGATCCGCTGATATATGCGTATTGCCTGGGCTCCACCCGGGCCCCGGACCATCTTATGGCGCTGGTCGCACGAATAACCTCCCACGGCGGCGGCGAGCGATAACGCGATCCCAAGCCGCTGCTAGAATCCGCCTGTGTGCGCAACATCACGTTTAATCGTCCTGACGAGAAAATTGTCGAACTTTTCCGCGGCCAGTCGGTCAATCACGACAGGCTGGCTCATGCGCCTGCCAGTTTGGGATCACCGATGAGCGTCGAGGAGAGTGATCTCAAGCTGGTAGAGCGAGTTCAGCGCGGCGAGCGCGCGGCGTTCGATTTATTGGTCCTGCGATACCAGCACAAGGTGCTGAAGCTGATCATGCGTTACGTGCACGATGCATCTGAAGCCGAAGACATCGCCCAGGAGGCCTTCGTCAAGGCGTACCGCGCCCTGCACTCGTTCCGCGGCGACAGTGCGTTTTACACCTGGCTTTACAGAATCGCGATCAATACGGCGAAGAACGCACTGGTGGCGACGAAGCGGCGGCCCATGGATTACGATTTGGATTTGCAGGATCCGGAACAATACGATCTGCATGCCCGGCTGGCAGAGTCCGAAACGCCCGAGGGCTTGCTGTTGACTGAAGAGATTCGCGATACGGTGAATCGCGCGATTGAGAATCTGCCGGAGGATTTGCGCACCGCCATAGTGTTGCGCGAACTGGAAGGCTTGAGTTACGAAGACATCGCGCAAACGATGGACTGCCCGGTAGGCACGGTGCGCTCGAGGATCTTCCGGGCGCGCGAGGCGATTGACAAGAAGCTGAGACCCATTTTTGATGGCGGCCTTGGCCGGCCCGAGGACGTATGAGCGAACAAATTCGTGAACAAGTTTCGGCATTTCTCGACGGTGAATTGCCGAACTCGGAAACTGAGCTGCTGTTGAAACGCCTGACCCGGGACGCGGAGTTGCGTGAGAGCTTTGGACGCTACGCCCTGATCGGCGAGGCGTTGCGCGGTACCAGCCCCGGCGTTTTGAGCAGGGGATTTGCTTCCCGCGTCAACCTCGCCATCGACGGCGAACCGGCGCCGGCTGGGGTGCAAGCGCCAGGCGCCGGCACGGCTCGGTGGTGGCGCCCTCTGGCCGGCGTCAGTGTGGCCGCCGGTGTTGCCGCTGTCGCCATCATCGCTCTGCAACAGCGCGCCACGGCGCCCAACATCGCGCAGTTGCCCCCGGCGGCAATCGTTAAAGTCGCGCCGGGGATGCCCGTCTCCGATACTCGTCCCGGCCCCAGTGCGGCGGCGCTCACTGCCCAGAATCATGAGGCGCTGTCCTATACCGTACCCACTGCATCCACCGACGCACCCGCCGCCATTGCGCCCGCGCGTCTGACCAATTATGTGTTTGCGCACAGCAAATATTCTTCCGGCTTGGGTCAGCGCAGCGTTTTGGCTGACCTGTTGATTGAAGAGGATGCGCCGGGCGCCGCTGCGCCGGGCGCCGCCGCGCCGGGCGAAGCGCCAGCGGCGCCGGTCAAGTCGGCGCCGGTCCCGCGCACCGCCCAATGACCCTGCCGCAGCGTCATCGCGCCAACTGGTTGGCTCCGTGTGCTGTGGTCGGGGCTCTCCTGACTGCATTGCCGCAGTATTCCTTTGGCGCCGATGATGCGCGCGAATGGCTGGAGAAAATGAATCAGGCGCTGGCGACGCGCAATTACGACGGCACGTTCTTCCACTTGAGCGAGGGGCGGGTCGAGACCATGCGCATCGTGCATCGGGTGCGTAGCGGACGCGTGACGGAGCGGTTGCAGTCGCTGGACGGCTCGGGCCGGGAATTCGTCCGCAACAACGACGAGCTGACCTGCTACCTGCCGGACCAGCACACCGTGCTGGTCGAGCCGCGGCAAGATCGCGGCCCGTTCCTCGGATCATTGCCGAAATTCGGCGCGGCGGTGAACGATTTCTATCGGATCGAATCCCTGCCGGCCACGCATGTGCTGGGGCGCGCCGCCCGCGTGATTGCCGTGAATCCCAAGGACCAATTTCGTTTCGGCTACCGGCTATGGCTGGATGAGAAGACGGCGATGCCGCTGAAAACCCAGCTTTGCGATTCGCGCGGCCAGGTGATCGAGCAGATATTTTTTGCCCGCCTGGACATGCCCGAGAATATTGCCGACAGCGAACTGGTGCCGTCGGTGCGCACCGACGGCATGCACTGGGTGCGTCAAGGGCCTTCGCGCGACACGACTTCGGCGGCTCTGTCCGCCTATCGCGCCAGCGAACTGCCGCCCGGATTTCACTTGACGGTGCATGGCGCGCAAACGCTGGGCGGGGCGTCGGTTCCGGCCAGCCATCTGGTTTATTCCGATGGGCTCGCAACGGTGTCGGTGTTCGTCGAGGCGGAGGCTGGCCCGGGACTGGCCCAGGGCACGGCGCCGAGCGGCGCGCCGCCGGATTCACCCATACAGGGCCTGGCCCGCGTGGGCTCAGGGTTTGCGTTTTCCACCATCATTCAAGGCCATCAGGTTACTGCGGTCGGTGAAGTGCCGGCGCAGACCGTGGAATTCATTGCGCATTCCGTCAGGGTGGTGGGCAGCAGCGAAGTTCCCAGCCACTGAGCGTCATGCCCACCGCAAAGCGGCGCTTCTTGCTGTATTCCCGTGCCGGGTGCGGCCTTTGCGAGGAGATGCTGAGCGAACTTGCCGCTCTGCCTGAGGTGGCCGCGGTGGGAGTCGATGTCCTGGACGTCGATGCGGATCCCGGTGCTCGCGCCCGCTATGGCCACAAGATCCCGGTTTTGCTGCTGGCCGGAGACTTGGTCTGCCACGGGCGCCTGGATCTCGAGGAATTGCATAAGGCCCTCGCGTACCATCGCCGACCGGTATAATCGCTGGTTTGCCCAAGTGGTTCCTGGCCTTAGATGAAGAATATCCGCAATTTTTCCATCATCGCGCATGTCGATCACGGCAAATCCACGCTTGCCGATCGGTTCATCCAGGAATGCGGCGGTCTCGACGCCCGCGAAATGCAGGCGCAGGTGCTGGACTCGATGGACCTCGAACGCGAACGCGGCATCACCATCAAAGCGCAGAGCGTGACTCTGGGATTCACCTCGAGCAGCGGCGAGCTCTACCAGCTGAACTTCATCGACACGCCCGGACACGTGGATTTTTCGTACGAAGTTTCGCGCTCGCTGGCCGCGTGCGAGGGCGCTTTGCTGGTGGTGGATGCCGCTCAAGGCGTGGAAGCGCAGAGCGTGGCGAATTGCTACACGGCCTTGGAACAGGGTCTGGAAGTATTGCCGGTCATCAATAAGATCGACCTGCCATCCGCGGATCCGGCAAAGGTCATTCACGAAATCGAAGAGATCATCGGCATACCGGCCGAAGATGCGGCGCTGGTGAGCGCCAAAACGGGGCTGGGCGTCCCGGAACTGCTGGAACAGTTGGTCAAGCGCATTCCTGCGCCCAAGGGCGATCCGGACGGTCCATTGCAGGCGCTGATCATCGACTCCTGGTTCGACAACTATGTGGGCGTGGTATCGCTGGTGCGGGTCATGAACGGCGCGTTGCGCACCGGCGAGAAAATCCGCGTGATGTCGACCGGACGCAGCCACAACATCGACAAGCTGGGGCGATTCTCGCCCAAACCGGTGACGCGCGAATCGTTGGAAACCGGCGAGGTCGGCTTCGTCATTGCCGGCATCAAGGAAATCGATGGGGCGCCGGTGGGCGACACCATCACGCTCGAGGCCAACCCGGCCAAGGAACCTCTGGCCGGCTTCAAACAGGTGCAACCGCGCGTGTTCGCGGGGCTGTTTCCGGTCAGTTCGGACGATTACGAACAGTTCCGCGACGCGCTCAAGAAGCTCAAATTGAACGACTCGGCGCTGCACTACGAACCAGAAGTGTCGACGGCGCTCGGCTTTGGATTCCGTTGCGGGTTCTTAGGATTGCTGCACATGGACATCGTGCAGGAGCGCCTGGAGCGTGAGTATGGGCTGAACTTGATCACCAGCGCGCCCACGGTGATCTATGAGGTGCTGCTGACCGACGGGTCCGTCATCAATGTCGACAATCCCTCGAAGCTGCCGCCCCAGGATCGTATCGGGGAGCTGCGCGAGCCCATCATCACCGCCAATATTCTGGTGCCGCCCGACCATGTCGGCGCCGTGCTGACTTTGTGCAGCGAGAAGCGCGGCGTGCAGAAAAAGATGCTGTTTTTGGGAAGCCAGGTGTCGCTGCAGTACCAGCTGCCGCTCGCCGAGGTGGTAATGGATTTCTTCGACCGGCTCAAATCCTCGAGCCGCGGTTACGCCTCATTCGACTATGAATTCAGTCATTTTCAGGCGGCGCCGCTGGTGAAGCTCGATGTGCTGATCAACGGCGAGGCGGTCGATGCCCTGTCGCTGATCGTGCATCGCGACAACTCCTACAACCGTGGCCGCGAACTGGTCGACAAAATGCAGGAACTGATTCCGCGGCAGATGTTCGATATAGCGGTGCAGGCAGCCATCGGCAGCCACATCATCGCGCGCGCCAGCGTCAAAGCGATGCGCAAGAACGTGCTGGCCAAATGCTACGGCGGCGACATTTCGCGTAAGCGCAAGCTGCTCGAGAAACAGAAGGCCGGCAAGAAGCGCATGAAGCAAGTCGGTTCCGTGGAGATTCCGCAAGAGGCTTTCCTGGCGGTGTTGCGCGTGGGAAAGAAAAGCACTTGAGCCAATTTGGGGGTAGTTCGTGACTGAGACGGATCATATTTTTGTGGCGCTGCTGTGTGCGGCGGCCATCTGTGTGCTGGTGATCGTGATCGACGGGTGGTTCTTGCGCCCGAATCGTGATCCAGGCGCCAGCAGCCCCGAGGAGCCGATAGTGCCGAAGCTGGCAGGTTACGCGCTGGTGGCCTTCGCGATCGGGCTGCTGTGGCGCCTGTTTCGTTACGAGGCGGTCGATTTCAGCCTGATGTTGGTGGTCGTCGGGGCCATGTCCGGACTCATCTGGCTTGCAGATCAGTTGTTTTTTGCCGGGCGGCGCAAGCGCACCGCGGCGGCGGCGGGAACGCCTGCCGAGCGGGTGCGTGAGCCGATCGCGGTGGAATACGCGCGTTCGTTCTTCCCGGTCATTATCCTGGTGCTGGTGATCCGCTCGTTTCTGTTCGAGCCGTTTCGCATCCCCTCCGACTCAATGATGCCGACGTTGTTCGACGGCGATTTCATCTTTGTCAGCAAGTATTCGTACGGGCTGCGGCTGCCGGTCGCCAATACCATGATTTTTGCCACCGGCACCCCCAAACGCGGCGATGTGATCGTGTTCCGCCTGCCGCCAAACCCGAAGATCAATTACATCAAGCGGCTGGTAGGCCTGCCCGGCGATAAGATTCGAGTCGATGACAACAACAACCTGTACGTCAACGACCAGCTCATGGTGCAGGAGCCGGGTCCGAAGTACCGGGGTCCGAAGCAGGATCTATGGACCTACACCGACGTGCCCACGGCCTTCGAGCAGCTGGACACCAAGCGCCATCCGATCATGTTCTCCAAGGGTCCGGCGAAACCGGGGGAGTGGGTGGTGCCCGCGAAGCACTATTTCTTCATGGGCGACAATCGCAACAACAGCAAGGACAGCCGGTGGCTGGATGAGATGGATGCCCCGGGATTCGTGCCGGAGCAGAATCTGGTCGGAAAAGCAGTCCGAATCTGGCTTAATCTCGATACTCGTGACGGACCTCTCTGGAGAAGAGTGGGGAATAAGATTGAATAGGAAGCCATTTAGGGAGGCTTTTATGCATAAGCGTCAGCAAGGCATGACATTCATCGGGTTGCTTTGCATCCTCGCGCTGGTGGGCGCGATCGGCTACGCCGGGCTACGGTTGGTGCCGGTGTATCTGAATTACATGAAGATCTCGAGAATCATGGATGCGACCGCCACGGAACTGCAGGGCTCCTCCGATCCAGGCAATATCAAGCGCACCTTGGAGCGCCACTGGGCCATCGATGATCCCACCGCGATCGAGTACAAGGACATCGAAGTAACCAAGGACGATAGCGGCGCCGTGATGCATGTCGCCTACGACGACGCGGTTCCCTACATCGCCAACGTGTCGCTGTCGGTGCATTTCGATAAGACCGTGAAGGTGAAGTGATTCCATTGCGCAAGCCGGAAGACCTGGCGGTTTGGGTCGAACGCTCATTTGGATATGTGTTCAGCACGCCGGCGCTGTGCCATGCGGCGCTGACCCATCGCAGCGCCGGTGCGGATCACAATGAACGTCTGGAATTTCTGGGCGATTCCATCCTAAATTGCAGCGTCGCGCGCCTGTTGTACGACGCGCACCCACAGGCCGACGAAGGCGCTCTGTCGCGGCTGCGCGCATCGCTGGTGAGCGGCGAAACCTTGGCCCGGATCGCGGCGGAATTGGGCGTCGGTGAATATTTGAATCTCGGTTCGGGCGAGCTGAAATCCGGCGGCTTTCGGCGTGCTTCGACACTGGCCGACGCGCTGGAGGCGTTGCTGGGCGCGATGTTCCTCGACTCGAATTTCGACTCTGTCTATGCCGTGGTGTCGCGCCTCATGCTGCCGCGAATCTCCGAGCTGCCGACCGCCGAGGCGTTGAAGGATCCGAAGACGCGCTTGCAAGAGATTTTGCAGGCCCGCGGACTGGCGCTGCCGATCTACGTACTGACCGCAGTGGCAGGGGAAGCGCATGCGCAGTCCTTCACGGTGACCTGCGAGGTGCCGGTGTTTCGGGTCATGGCAGTGGCGGATGGCGCCAGCCGCCGCCGCGCGGAACAGCTGGCCGCCGCGAAGGTGCTGGAGCTGCTGCCGGCCGAGCTGCGGGGTTCACCATGAGCGACGCTAAATTCCGCGCCGGACACGTGGCCATCGTCGGCCGCCCCAATGTCGGTAAATCGACACTGGTCAATGCCTTGGTGGGGCGCAAGGTGACCATCGTGACCGCCAAGCCGCAAACCACGCGGCATCGAATACTCGGCTTGGTAAACCGGCCGGATGCGCAACTGGTGTTGGTGGATACGCCGGGCCTGCACGAATCGACCCGCCGGGTGATGAATCAATACATGAATCGGGTGGCCATTTCCTCGTCCCAAGACGCCGATCTGGTCTTGTTCGTGATCGAGGCCATGCGCTTTACCGACGAGGACCGATGGGTATGGGAACGGGTGCGGGGCCTGAAGCAGCCGCTGTTTCTGGTCATCAACAAGGTGGACAAGGTGTTTCCGAAGGAGCAACTGCTGCCGTTTCTCGAGGAGATGGCGGAGCGGGTCCCGGCCTCGGGGATCATCCCGGTTTCCGCGCTGCAATCTGATAATCTCGAGCGATTGGTCGATCTGGTGGGTTCGAGGCTGCCCATATCGCCGCCGCTGTTCGCCCCGGATGTGATCACCGACCGCGACGAGCCGTTCCATGCGGCCGAGATCGTGCGCGAGAAATTGACGCTGAAGCTGCGCGAAGAATTGCCCTATGGCATCAATGTGCAAATCGAGCGCTTTGCCGACGAAGACAATCGGATCATGATTAACGCCGTCATTTGGGTGGAGCGGGCCAGCCAGAAAGCCATCGTCATCGGCCAAGGCGGCGAACGCCTCAAGGAAATCGGCCGGCTGGCGCGGATCGAGCTGAATGATCTGTGGCAGCGTTCGGTCCACTTGGAATTGTGGGTCAAGGTGAAGGAAAATTGGGCCGACAGCGAGATGGCATTGCGCCAATTTGGATACGACACGTTGTGAAGACCATGGGCCGCCCGCCGGCGCGGCGTGTTTGGCTTGCGCCCGGCTACATTTTGCACCAGTACGCCTACCGCGATACCAGCCGCATCATCGAGGTGTTTACGGCGGAGCACGGGCGGCTGACGCTGTTTGCGCGCGGCGCCAACGGGCCGAAGTCATCGATTAAAGGCATATTGCGGCCGTTCCAACGCCTGCTGCTATCTTGGTCGGGAAAGTCCGAGGCCTGCCAGTTGGTGACCGCGGAAGTCGACGGCGAGGTCAGCAGGTTGCCGGCGCGGCGCCTCATGAGCGGCTTCTACTTGAACGAGTTGCTGCTCAAACTCACGGAACGCTGCGATCCGCATCCGGAGATTTTCTTTTCCTACGCTGCCTGCATGCAATCGCTGTGCGGCGGCGATGCCGTGGAAGCGGCCTTGCGCCGCTTCGAGAAGCGCCTGTTGAATGATTTGGGCTACGGCTTGGATCTGGCGCAGACCTCCGAAGGGCAACCGGTGCAAGCCGATCGCTATTATCGCTTTGCGCTCGAAAGCGGCGCGCAACTGTGTGTCGCGGAGGCCCCGGGCGCGGTGTACGGTCGATCGCTGGCAGACCTGCAGGCGGAAAGCTTCAGCGACGCCCGCTCGCTGCGCGACGCCAAGCGGCTGCTGCGCGCCGCCATCGATACCTGCTTGGATGGGCGTACGCTCAAGTCCCGCGAGGTCATGTTGGCGTTGCGCCAACGCGAACCTGCGGCGCCGGCGGCCCTGTGAGGCAGCCGACGCTGCACGGCGGGATTGCGCTCGGCGTGAACATTGATCACGTGGCGACGCTGCGCCAAGCGCGCCGCGCGCGCTATCCGGATCCCTTGAGCGCGGCATTGATGGCGGAGGAGGCGGGCGCCGACAGCATCACGTTGCATCTGCGCGAAGATCGGCGCCATATCCAGGACCGCGATGTCTTGGTGATGCGTGAAGCACTGCAAACCCGCATGAATCTGGAGATGGCCGTCACCGAAGAGATGCTGCGCATGGCGCAGCAGGTGCGCCCTCAGGATGTGTGTCTGGTGCCTGAATCCCGCCAGGAAGTCACCACCGAGGGCGGATTGAATGTGGCCGGCCAAAGCGCCCGCATCGCCGATGCGGTGGCCGCTCTGGGCGGAGCGGGGATTCGGGTCTCATTGTTCATCGATCCGGAAGCCGCGCAAATCGATGCATCGCGCCGTGCCGGTGCGCCGGTCATCGAACTGCATACCGGCGCTTATGCGGAAGCCGAGGGCGGCGCGCGCGCCCGCGAGTTCGAGCGTCTGCGCTCCGCCGCCAAACACGCAGCTTCGCTCGGCCTGACCGTCAATGCCGGTCACGGCTTGAACTATCACAATGTCGAACCCATAGCCGCCATCGCGGAAATCATTGAGCTGAACATCGGCCATGCAATCGTGGCGCGCGCGCTGTTCGATGGACTGGCCAAGGCGGTGCGCGACATGAAGCAGTTGATGCGCGCGGCGCGAGCGGCTGCGGGGACATGATCTTCGGCATCGGTATCGATGTGCTGAAGGTCGACCGGGTCGAGCGCCTCTATCAAAAATACGCCGAGCGATTCGTGCGCCATCTGCTGATGCCCGAGGAGCGCGCTCAATTGCAGCGCACGGCCCGGCCGGCCCGATTCCTGGCGATGCGCTTCGCCGCCAAGGAAGCCATCGTCAAAGGCATGGGCACGGGTTTCGCGCACGGCGTGTGGATACGCGACGTGGGCATCGTGCAAAATTCCTGGGGAAAGCCCGAAGTGGTGTACTCCGAGCGCGGCGCCAAAGTTCGCGATGCTCTCGGCATAGGCGAAGGCCATGTGACCCTGACGGATGAGGCGGGGTT